>JBQCFU010000639.1:0-5069 GCA_051958775.1 Pseudolabrys sp. | reverse complement strand
CCGGTGATCTGCCCGACCGGCGCGGCAAAGGATACGTCACCAATCGCGGTGAACCCGCCGAAGCGGATCGTCACATCTCTGATTTCGAGACCGTGCGCCTGCGTCATGACACTCTCTACCCGAACCACCGCACGCGCTTGGTGAACTGCCGAACCTCACGGAAGCTACGTCGTTCACTGCTCTGACCAAGGCCGAGATAGCTGCTGCGGAAACGTGGATCGGTCCGCATATCCCCTGCGGCACCTTCCATGGTGATGCGGCCGCTCTCCATCACATAGAGCATATCCGCCAGCGCGAGTGCATTGGCTGCACTCTGCTCGACAAACAGCACGGACAGATCGAACTGCCGACACAGCCGCTTGACCGATTCGATCAGCGATTCGACGATCGCCGGCGCGAGGCCGAGCGAGAACTCATCAATCATCAGCAACCGGGGATTGGACAGCATCGCCATCGAGATCGCCAGCATCTGGCGCTCTCCGCCGCTGAGATAACCTGAAACCGTGTTCTGCTTTTCCACCAGCCGCGGAAAGATTTTCAGTATCGTATCGACAGTGACGTCCGATTGCCGCGAACCACTGCTGGCGAGCAAGTTCTCACGGACCGTCATCCGCAAAAACGCCTTTTCACGCTCCGGCACCAGCGAGAGACCAAGCGCGCTGACGGCATCCGGCCGCCGCCCGGTGCAATCGACGCCGTCGAATATGATGCTGCCGCCGGCAATCTTCACGGTATCACGTGACAGGAAGCCGGCGATCGCCGTCATGGTGGTCGTCTTGCCCGCACCGTTGATGCCGACGATTCCGACGATCGAACGGCGCTGCACCCGCAGCGATACGCATTGAACGGCGCGCGCGACGCCATTGTAGACGACTTCGAGATTGTTGACTTCGAGCAGCGGCGTGGCGCTTACGTCATTCATGTCAGCGATCCGGAAGGTGATCGAGGGGCCACGCCCTGAAGTAACGCACGATCCGCGCGAAAATTCCGGTCAAGCCTGCCGGCTCGAACAGCAGGAACGCGATGGTGATCACGCCGAACAGAATCAGTTGAATCGGCGCGATCAAATCAAGCTGCGTTGACGCGGACGCCTGAAACAGTGCGAAGAGACCCTGGATCAAATGCGGCAGCAACACCACGAAGATGGCGCCGAGCCATGCCCCGAGCACCGACCCCAGCCCACCGATCACCGCCATGACCAGGATCTGGATCGCAAGATTGATCGAGAAATACTCGCTGCTGACGATGCCGACGGCCAGACTTACCATCATTCCGGCAAGCGCCAGAATGGCGCTCGACAGGCTGAAGGCCAGAACCTTGTAAATGCCGACCGGAATGCCAAGCGACAGCGCAACGATGTCGCGATCGCGCAATGCAACCCAGGCCCTGCCGAAGCGCGAACGGATCGCATTCAGCGCGATCATCGTGACGAGCACATCAAAGACGAGAAGGATGTAATACCAGGGTGTGGCCGAACCCCAGTTGACGAACTGCAGGTCCGGCGGATTCAGAATCAATCCCGTCAACGCGGCAGCGCCGCGGCTCGCTTCGTATTCACGAGTCACATAGCTGACAATGTAGTGAAAGCCGAGTGTCGCCAGCACCAGATAAAGACCACGCAGCCGCAAGGCCGGCAACGCCAGCACGGCGCCGAGCAAAGCACCGGCGATGGGCGCGCTGAGGAAAACGACAAGAAACGGGGCATCGAAGGTTTCCTGGAAGAACACCCCGACAAAAGCACCCAGCGCCATGAACGCCGCACCGGCAAGCGAGAGCTGGCCCGCGGTTCCGACAAGGAGGGTCGTGGCAATCGACGCCATGATGGCAACCTGGATCGACACGATTACGCGGAGCGACGTTCCGCCGAGAATCAACGGAAGCAGCAACGCAACAACAATGCCCAGCAAGGCGGCAATCTTCGCTTTGCGCCCGCGCAGCAATTGCATCCGCTGCGGGAGCGTCGTTTCGAGGCGAACCGATCCGAATGGAAATATCGTCATCGCGTGTTGTCCGTTGCCCGCATCAAACGCGATCAATCACTTCCGGAGAGCCCCATACGCCCCACGGACGCACATAAAGCACCACGAGCATGATGGCGTAGGGCATCACGTCGCTGAGTAGTGGATTGACGAATTGAAAGGCGACCGACACGCCGAATGCCACCAGCAGCGCACCGACCAGCGTTCCCCAAATGCTGTCGAGGCCACCCACCATCGCCGCCGCGAAGCCGTGCAGCGCGACCTCGACGATCGCCGGCGAAAGCTGATGGTTGAGCACATGGATCGCACCGGCAAGAAATGCCGTCACTGTCGCAATCGCCCAGGCCACACCAAACACCCAATGGACCCGAATCCCGCGATAGCTCGCCAAGACCGGATTCTCGCCCGCCGCACGCCCCTTCATGCCGATGGACAGATAGCGGAACGTCAGCCCAAGACAGGCGAGAATAATCCCGTAGACGATCATCATCAGAACCGATGCTGCCGACTGCTGGTGTCCGCCGATCGAGATGACGGCGCGATCCGCGAATGCCTGCACCGACGGCAGATTGTAGGGACGTGCTGTAAAGCCGAGGAACAATACGCCTTGAACCACCGATCCCAGCGCGATGGTAACGAGAATGATTGCCAGCACCGAACGGCCGCTGAGCGGACGGATGATGAAAGAATAGAGCAGCAGGCCGAATGCAAACCCGCCGATGATGACACTCCCCATCGCCACCGGCAGCGACAGATGCCACTTCTCTACCGCGAGATAGAAAAGATAGGCACCAATCGCGAACAGACTCCCCTGCGCGAAATTGAGAACGCCGGTAAAGCGATAGATGATCACAAATCCGAGCGCGACCATCCCGTACAGGGGAGTCAGAACCAGGACGTCTGAGAGGACGTTCAACATTGTTTTCAGAACTTCGGAAATACCAGACCGGGATCCTGGACCTCGATCGCATCGCCGAAGCGAACGAAGTCCTGCTTGCCGTTATCCCAACGCACCACCTGGAACGATTTGGTCTTCAGATGATGCACGCCGGCATCCCAATGAAGCTTCCCGCCCATCAGATCGACGGCATCCTGATCATCGAGCGTGAAGTTGTTGTTCAGGATTTGCGTCAGCTTATCCCGGCTGCAGGGGAAACCGCAGGCTTTCAGCGCCTTGTCCAGCACCATGCCCACATACCAGCCGTCGAGCAAATCGTTGGCCGGCGCGCGCGCATTGAAGCGCTTGGCCGCTTCGAGGATCTTCTCGTGGATCGGTTTGCCTTCCGTCAACAACGAATTGTGCAGGAGCAGATAGAGATCCGGATCCTTGAGCGCGCGGAAGTCCGGCTCGGACGAAGCCAGCACTGCAGCGATCGGCCCTTTGTATCCTGAGGCGCGCAGCGAACGGATGAACTGCAAGGTGCAATCCGCCGGGCAGAACACGCTGATCGCCTTGGCGCCCGACGAGATCAGCGCACGCGCAGCAGGGCTATAGTCGGTGGTGCTGAAGGGAACGGCAGCCAGATAGCCGCCTTTGGCCCAGCCATTGTGCTCCAGCATCGGAATCATCATCTTGGTGAAAGCGACGACGTTACCCGGCGCATCGGTGCCGGCATAACCCGGCTGCGGATTGGGCCCGAGATCCTTGGCCAGCGTTTTGAACAGCGAGATATAGGT
Source organism: Pseudolabrys sp. (assembly GCA_051958775.1). Taxonomy (GTDB): domain Bacteria; phylum Pseudomonadota; class Alphaproteobacteria; order Rhizobiales; family Xanthobacteraceae; genus Pseudolabrys. Next base: position 1,413 of record JBQCFU010000639.1, on the reverse strand, counting down.
ATTGACGTCGGCGAGCGGGCTGAAGCCGGCACAGAAATAAGTCGGCGCAATCCGCGGCCCACCGCCTGGCACCGAAGGACCGTAACACCACGAAGCATTGACCACCGGCAAGGAGCCGCGCGTCGTCGCCTGGGCGAAGCCCGGCACAGTATTCGATGCCGAGAACAACGACACCGAGAGTACGTCGCCATCGATGAATGCCTGGGCATCAGATGCCGCGACCGACGGATCGCCGCGGTTGTCGCGGAATGAGATCGCAACGCGATGCCCGTTGATGCCGCCATTCGCATTGACGAGATCGAAGTAGATGCGAAGACCTTCCGCTTGCGCCGCATAGAAGCTCGAGACCGGACCGGTCAGCATGCCGCTGACGCCGATCTTATAATCCTGCGCGGCGGCGGTGCCGGCCAGCGTTCCGGTAACCGCAATCTGCAACGTCGCGAGCGCCAGCCTGACGGGCCTGGAAAAAGCGACAGCTTTCTTGATACGAAGCAACACGATCCCCTCCTCTAGAAATGAGACTCAACGACTTTCCATGACCGGCATTGGCTTCCGAGCGCCCGCCGTACGCAGGCCCAGAACGAGTTCCTGATAGTGCTCGCAGATGCGCCCCGACACGAACCCGCGCGCGCAGGTGACATGACACTGTTCGGGATCGAGTTGGTCGGGGATAATCTCGAATGCATCAACCCTAGCGCCGTCCGGCATTTGCGCGTTGATCGAATCCAGTTCGCGCGACAGGCGCGTGCGCAGGTCCGGGTGTTGCGCCAAACCGGCGAAGGTCTTGATGGGAACGCCACTGGCGCGCGCCCAATCTCCGGCGACATCAGCGTCAAGTTCCAGGAGGACGCGTAACGGTTCGCGCGGGGCCGATACCACGACCGCATCGAGGATGAAGCGGGACTCCTTGAGTCGGCTGACCACAAGCCATTGATTGCTGGCCTGACCAGCGGCTAATTCGAGGTGCTCACGAACACGGCCACGCAGACGGTAAGTTTCCCCGTCGCGGGTAGCGAGATCGCCAGTCGCGAACCAGCCATCACCGATCACGATGCGATTGCCATCCCCCCATGCGGCAATCTCCGCCGCCGTGGATCGCAGCGACAACTCACCACTGCCGGCGATGTCGATTGCGATCCCCGATTCCGGCAAGAAGCGCAGTTCTGTTTCCACGCGGCTGTCGAGGCCTTTGAACACCACGCCGTATCCGGGCTGGATATAGAGCTGACGAATCTGGATACCCCAGGATGACCACAGTTCCGCCTCTGCCCGCGGCAGGACTGCCCCACCCGTCGCGCAAAACCGCATCCGGTCCAGGCCGAATTTTGCGAGCAGCGGTCGGAATACCAGTTGCTGCGCGACCGCACGCAACAACCCATGGGCGTTCGACGTTGCGGCGGTTTTCATCGCCAA
>JBQCFU010000638.1:0-5383 GCA_051958775.1 Pseudolabrys sp. | reverse complement strand
GCGTCGCGCGCTTTTCGACGATCGCGGTCTTGAGACCGAGCTGCGCCGCGCGCACCGCGCAGACGTAACCGCCGGGACCAGCACCGATAACAATGAGATCGTAAGCCATGAATGATTCCGTCTTTCTCAAACCGCACTCTCACCCGGCCTCATGCTGAGGAGCCGCGCCGTCGCTCGCAGAGCGAAGGCGAGGCGTCTCGAAGCAAGAGGCCGCCACATCCTTCGAGACGCCCGCCTTCGGCGGGCTCTCAGGATGAGGCGGATCACAGATCCAGCACGATCCGCGCCGGGTCTTCCAGATTTTCCTTCACCCGCACGAGGAACGTGACGGCGCCCTGCCCGTCGACCACGCGGTGATCGTAGGTCAGTGCGAGATACATCATCGGACGGATCTCGATCTTCCCGCCGATCACCACCGGCCGCTCCTGAATCTTGTGCATGCCGAGGATGCCGGACTGCGGCGCGTTGAGGATCGGCATCGACATCAGCGAGCCGTAGACACCGCCGTTCGAAATGGTGAACGTGCCACCCTGCATGTCCTCGATCTTGAGCTGGCCGTCGCGCGCCTTCTTGCCGAGGCCGGCAATCGTCTTCTCGATACCGGCGAGCGAGAGATGATCCGCATCGCGCACCACCGGCACGACCAGACCGCGCTCGGTGCCGACCGCGACGCCGATGTGATAGTAGTTCTTGTAGATCAGGTCGCTGCCGTCGATCTCGGCGTTGACCTCGGGCACTTCCTTCAGCGCCTGGATGCAGGCGCGGGTGAAGAAGCCCATGAAGCCGAGCTTCACGCCGTGCTTCTTCTCGAACAGATCCTTGTACTGGCTGCGCATCGCCATCACCGCGCTCATGTCGACCTCGTTGTAGGTCGTCAGCATCGCCGCGGTGTTCTGTGCGTCCTTCAGACGACGCGCGATGGTCTGGCGCAGGCGCGTCATCGGCACGCGCTCTTCGCGCGCCGCATCATCGGCCGGCGACGGAGCACGCATCTGCACGGGCGCCTGCGACGCAACCGGCGTTGCCTTGGCGGCAGCGCCTTCGACCGCGGACAGCATGTCGCCCTTGGTGACGCGGCCGTCCTTGCCTGTGCCTTGCACCGAAGCCGGATCGACGCCCTTCTCGGCGGCGATCTTGCGCACCGACGGCGCCGGCGCAGCGTCAGACTTTGCTTCGGCGGGCTTCGCTTCCGCAGGCTTGGATTCGGCCGGCTTCGGCGCAGCCGCTGCAGGTTTGGCGGCAGCGGCACCCGCCGCGCCTTCCTTGATCTGGCCGAGCAGCGCGCCGACCGCAACCGTGTCGCCGGCCTTCACTGCCGCTTCGGAGAGAACGCCCGCGGCGGGCGCCGGCACTTCCAAGGTCACCTTGTCGGTTTCGAGCTCGACCAGCGGCTCGTCGGCCTTCACCGCCTCGCCCGGCTGTTTGAACCAGCGGCCCACGGTCGCTTCGGTCACGGATTCGCCGAGAGCGGGAACACGAATTTCAGTCATTGTTGTCTCATCGTCCTGCTGTTCGATCCGTCATCCTGAGGAGCGAGCATCGCGAGCCTCGAAGGATGCACGGCCATGAATGTCACCGTCATCCTTCGAGGGCCGCTACGCGGCCACCTCAGGATGACGTCGCCGTTAGCCCAACGCTTCGTCGAGCAGCTGCTTCAATTGCGCGAGATGCTTCGACATCTGCCCGACCGCAGTCGAGGCAGAGGCCGGCCGGGTCGCGTAACGCGGACGGCGCTGCTTCGCTTCGATCTGGTTGAGCACCCATTCGATGTAGTGCTCGACGAAATGCCACGCGCCCATATTACGCGGCTCTTCCTGGCACCAGATGACCTCGGCCTGCTTGAAACGCGACAGCTCGTTGGCAATCGCCTTGGTCGGGAACGGATAGAGCTGCTCGACGCGCAGGATGTAGATGTCGTCGATGCCGCGCTTCTCGCGCTCTTCATAGAGATCGTAGTAGACCTTGCCACTGCACAGGATGACGCGGCGGATCTTGTCGTCGGCGACGAGCTTGATCTTTTCGTTCGCCAGCAGTTGCGCGTCGTCCCACAGCACGCGGTGGAACGAGGTGCCCGCCGCCATCTCGTCGAGCCGCGACACCGCCCGCTTGTGGCGCAGCAGCGACTTCGGCGTCATCAGGATCAGCGGCTTGCGGATATCGCGCTTCAACTGCCGGCGCAGGATGTGGAAGTAATTGGCCGGCGTGGTGCAGTTGGCGACCTGCATGTTGTCTTCGGCGCACATCTGCAGAAACCGCTCGAGACGTGCCGACGAATGCTCCGGTCCCTGACCTTCATAGCCATGCGGCAGCAGGCAGACGAGGCCGCACATGCGCAGCCACTTGCGCTCGCCCGAGGAAATGAACTGGTCGAACACCACCTGCGCGCCGTTGGCGAAGTCGCCGAACTGCGCTTCCCACAGGGTCAGCGCGTTCGGCTCCGCGGTCGAATAGCCGTACTCGTAGCCGAGCACTGCCTCTTCCGAGAGCATCGAGTTCATGACCTCGTACTGGCCCTGAACGTCATCGAGATGATTGAATGACGTGTAGCGATCCTCGCTGTTCTGATCGAACAGAACCGAATGCCGCTGCGAGAAGGTACCGCGCTCGCTGTCCTGGCCGGACAGACGCACGCGATGACCTTCCTTGAGAAGCGTGCAGAACGCCAGCGCCTCGCCGGTTGCCCAGTCGATCCCTTCACCGGTCTCGATCGCCTTGGCGCGGGCATCGAGGAAGCGCTGCACCGTGCGATGGATGGCGAAGCCTTCCGGCACCGTGGTGATCTTCTTACCAATCGCGCGCAGCTCTTCGAGCTTGACGCCGGTGTCACCGCGACGCGGGTCTTCCGCATCGCTGGAGGGCTTCATGCCGGACCAGCGACCGTCGAGCCAGTCGGCCTTGTTCGGCTTGTAGCTGGTGCCGGCCTCGAATTCGGCGTCGAGGCGCGCGCGCCAGTCGGCCTTCATCTTGTCGACTTCACCGTCGGTGACGACGCCTTCGGCGATCAGCTTCTGGCTGTACAGCTCCAGCGTCGAGGCATGCGCGCGGATCTTCTTGTACATCAGCGGCTGCGTGAACGAAGGCTCGTCGCCTTCGTTGTGGCCGAACCGCCGGTAGCAGAACATGTCGATGACGACCGGCTTCGCAAACTGCTGCCGGTATTCGATCGCGACCTTGGCGGCGAAGGTCACCGCTTCCGGATCGTCGCCGTTCACATGCAGGATCAGCGCCTCGATCATCTTCGCGACGTCGGACGGATACGGCGACGAACGCGAATAGCGCGGATAAGTGGTGAAGCCGATCTGGTTGTTGACGATGAAATGGATCGAGCCGCCGGTGCGATAGCCCTTCAGCTCCGACAGACCGAAGCATTCCGCCACCACGCCCTGCCCGGCGAACGCGGCGTCGCCGTGGATCAGCATCGGCAGCACCATGGTACGGTCATCAGGTGTCGCACCGTGCTGGTCCTGCTTGGCGCGAACCTTGCCGAGCGTCACCGGGTCGACGATTTCCAGATGCGACGGATTGGCGGTGAGCGAGAGGTGAACCTTGTTGCCGTCGAACTCGCGGTCCGACGAGGCGCCGAGATGGTACTTCACGTCACCGGAGCCTTCGACGTCTTCCGGTGTCGCCGAACCGCCCTTGAATTCGTGGAACAGCACGCGATGCGGCTTACCCATCACCTGGGTAAGGACGTTCAAGCGGCCGCGATGCGGCATGCCGAGGACGATCTCCTGCACGCCGAGGTTACCGCCGCGCTTGATGATCTGCTCGAGCGCCGGGATCAGCGCTTCGCCGCCGTCGAGGCCGAACCGCTTGGTGCCGGTGAACTTGACGTCGAGGAATTTCTCGAAGCCTTCCGCCTCAACAAGCTTGTTGAGGATCGCGCGCTTGCCCTCGCGGGTGAAGGTGATCTCCTTGTCGCGGCCTTCCATCCGCTCCTGGATCCACTGCTTCTGCGCACCGTTCGAGATGTGCATGAACTCGACGCCGACAGTTTGGCAGTAGGTGCGGCGCAGGATCGCGACGATCTCGCGCAAGGTCGCGAATTCGAGACCGAGCACGTTGTCGAGGAAGATCTTGCGATCCATATCGGCTTCGCTGAAGCCGTAGGACCTGGGGTCGAGCTCTTCGTCGTTCTTTTCCGGTTCGAGGCCGAGCGGATCGAGATTGGCGTGGAAATGCCCGCGCGCGCGATAGGCGCGGATCAGCATCAGCGCGTGGATCGAATCCCGCGTCGCCTGCTGCACATTGGTGGCGGAGAGTTCGACGCCCTTGGCCTGGGCTTTGCCGGCGATCTTCTCGCCCAGCTTCTTTTCGGTGTCGGCCCAGTTGCCGTCGAGTGCGGCGACTAGATCGCCGCCTTCGCGCACCGGCCATTTCGGGTTGGCCCAGGAGGGGCCGTGCGCCAGCTTGTCGACCGCGCTGCGGTCGTCTTTCAGCGACTGAAAGAAATCGCGCCACTCGGCATCGACCGAGTTGGGATTCTCTTCAAATCTGGCCTGGAGCTGGTCGATATAGGCGGCGTTGCCGCCATAAAGAAAAGACGTGCGGGCAAACGCCGCATTCGAATCCTGGCGTGACATTCTCTCAGTCCTTCACAGGGCACCTGCCCTGACCCAAAGGCGCTTAGGTAAGTGAACCCGCGACCCCCGATGGAACGATATCTACCGCCGATTTGTGTCCAGCGTAAGACCCCGGACATTTGGTCCGGGGCGCTTTTTTGCGTTTAAGGGCGTAGCGCTGAATCAGGATTTCAGCGCTTAGCCCTTCAGGACTTCGACCAGTGTCTTGCCCATGCGCGCCGGCGACGGCGAGACCTTGATCCCGGCCGACTCCATGGCCGCGATCTTGGATTCCGCATCGCCCTTGCCGCCGGAGATGATCGCACCGGCATGACCCATGCGGCGACCGGGCGGCGCCGTGCGTCCGGCGATGAAGCCGACCATCGGCTTCTTGCGGCCGCGCTTGGCTTCGTCCTTGAGGAATTGCGCCGCATCTTCTTCGGCCGAGCCGCCGATCTCACCGATCATGACGATCGACTTGGTCTTCTCGTCGGCGAGGAACATCTCGAGCACATCGATGAATTCGGTGCCCTTGACCGGGTCGCCGCCGATGCCCACCGCGGTGGTCTGGCCGAGGCCTTCGCGCGTGGTCTGGAAAACCGCTTCGTAGGTCAGCGTGCCGGAGCGCGAGACGATGCCGACCGAGCAGGGCTTGAAGATGTTGTCCTGCATGATGCCGTTCTTGCATTCGTCGGGCGTCAGCACGCCCGGGCAGTTCGGGCCGATGAGCCGCGAGGTCGAGCGGTCGAGCCGCGCCTTGACCTTGACCATGTCCATCACCGGGATGCCTTCGGTGATGCAGACGATCAGCGGGATCTCGG
>JBQCFU010000637.1:0-2753 GCA_051958775.1 Pseudolabrys sp. | reverse complement strand
CTAAGCGATTGCCGCTGCGGCGAGAATCACGAACCAGCGGCCGCCGACGGCCGTGGTTTTCCTCCTGTTATCCCCTGCGGCGGGGTCCGGAGGAGGAACCGACCCGGTCTCCCAAACCCCGTTTTTTCGCGATTTTGCCGCCGCTCCGGAGGCATAAAAACCTATGTGACAATGGGCGCGAACAAGGCTTCCCGCCTCCGCCGGATCGCTCAATACTCCACACCGGTTTCGCTGCCTTGTCCCCGTGTTTCACACAGGTGACACAAGACTTAGGGTTTGATTCAGGTTTGACCACTAACTCTTGTTGACGGGTGCGGCGAGTCCACCTAGTTTTAGTATGTTCGGGTCGGCAGCGTTCATCGCCACCCCGAACCTCCCGAACGACGCGAAGTCGTGCCTCGCCCGCACCAGAAATGGTGTTCTGGGACTGGGAGAGTGTTGCGTAACGGGTCTCAACAGATCCGATGGTGGAATTCGGTGGTGTCAGGGTACGGGGACTGATCCGGACACGGCATCGGACCTATCTGAGTCTAAGGCGGCGGCGTCAAAAAGAGCCAAAGAGCGAACAACAGGCAGACACGGACGGGTCTGCCGGGGAATGATCGTCGGCGCGAGCCGCCGACGGGGAATTTGAGGGTAAGACCAATGCGGATCGAACGGCGCTACACCAAGGATGGACAGTCGGCTTACGCGGACATCGCCTGGCGGCTGACCGTGAGCGAGATCAAGAACCCGGACGGCTCGGTCGTGTTCCGTGCCGACAATGTCGAGGTGCCGGAGTTCTGGTCGCAGGTCGCTTCCGACGTTCTCGCGCAGAAATATTTCCGCAAGGCCGGCGTGCCCTCCCGGCTGAAGAAGATCGAAGAGAACGACGTCCCCTCTTTCCTCTGGCGCTCGGTGGCCGACGAGGCCGCGCTCGCAACTCTGCCGGAGAAGGAGCGCTATATCGGCGAAACCTCCGCCAAGCAGGTCTTCGATCGTCTCGCCGGCACCTGGACCTATTGGGGCTGGAAGGGCGGCTACTTCCAGGACGAGACCGACGCGCAGGCGTTCTTCGACGAACTGCGCTTCATGCTCGCGTCGCAGATGTGCGCGCCGAATTCGCCGCAGTGGTTCAACACCGGCCTGCACTGGGCCTACGGCATCGATGGTCCCGGTCAGGGCCACTACTACGTCGATCCGTTCAACGGCCAGCTCACCAAGTCGGCATCGGCTTATGAGCATCCGCAGCCGCACGCCTGCTTCATCCAGTCCGTCGCCGACGATCTCGTCAACGAAGGCGGCATCATGGATCTGTGGGTGCGCGAAGCGCGCCTGTTCAAATACGGCTCCGGCACCGGCTCGAACTTCTCCGCGCTGCGCGGCGAAGGCGAGCGTCTGTCGGGCGGCGGCAAGTCATCCGGCCTGATGTCGTTCCTCAAGATCGGCGACCGCGCCGCGGGCGCGATCAAGTCGGGCGGCACCACGCGCCGCGCGGCAAAGATGGTGATCGTCGACGTCGATCATCCGGATATCGAGACCTATATCGACTGGAAGGTGAAGGAGGAGCAGAAGGTCGCTGCGCTCGTCACCGGCTCCAAGATCAACCAGAAGCACCTCAAGGCGATCCTGAAAGCCTGCGTGAACTGCGAAGGCTCGGGCGACGACTGCTTCACCCCGGACAAGAACCCAGCGCTCAAGCGCGAGATCAAGCTCGCGCGCAAGTCGATGGTGCCCGACAACTACATCAAGCGGGTGATCCAGTTCGCCAAACAGGGCTACACCGACATCGACTTCCCGACCTACGACACCGACTGGGACAGCGAAGCCTATCTCACCGTCGCCGGTCAGAACTCCAACAACTCCGTGCGCGTCACCGACGGCTTCCTCAAGGCGGTCGAAACCGGCGGCACCTGGGACCTCACCTGGCGCAAGAACGGCAAGCTCGCGAAGTCGGTCGAAGCCCGCGATCTGTGGGAGAAGATCGGCCACGCAGCCTGGGCATCCGCCGATCCGGGCCTGCAGTATCACACCACGGTCAATGACTGGCACACCTGCCCGGCTTCGGGCGAAATCCGCGCATCCAATCCGTGCTCGGAATACATGTTCCTCGACGACACGGCGTGCAACCTCGCCTCGCTGAACCTGCTGACCTTCCGCGACGAGAAGACCGGCGCGTTCGAGGTCGACAGCTACGAGCACGCGGTGCGGCTGTGGACCGTCGTCCTCGAAATCTCGGTGATGATGGCGCAGTTTCCGTCGCGCGAGATCGCCGAGCTGTCCTACGAATTCCGTACCCTCGGCCTCGGCTACGCCAATATCGGCGGTCTGCTGATGACCTCGGGCATCGGCTATGACTCGGCGGAAGGCCGCGCCATCTGCGGCGCCCTCACCGCGATCATGACCGGCATCAGCTACGCCACCTCGGCGGAGATGGCGAAGGGCCTCGGCCCGTTCCCGGGCTATGCCAAGAACCGCGAGCACATGCTGCGTGTGATGCGCAACCATCGTCGCGCTGCGCACGGCGAACGCGCCGGCTACGAGCAGGTTTCGACCGCGCCGGTGCCGCTCGATCTCGCCACCGTCTCCGCGGCCGGCGCGCAGTACAGCATGCTCGCCGACCACGCCAAGGCGGCGTGGGACAAGGCGCTCGCACTCGGCGAGCAGCACGGCTACCGCAACGCGCAGGCCACCGTGATCGCGCCGACCGGCACGATCGGCCTCGTCATGGATTGCGACACCACCGGCATCGAGCCCGACTTCGCGCTGGTGAA
>JBQCFU010000636.1:0-4966 GCA_051958775.1 Pseudolabrys sp. | reverse complement strand
TAGATCACTTCGATGTTGTTGACCGACAGCACGAGGTCGGCCGTCGTGGCGGCCGGCGTCGCGTTCGTGGCTGTCGTGGTGGCGGCGCTGGTCATGTCACCGATCCGCGGAATGACTCCGGAGAAGACCTCTCCCCACAATGGCGGGGAGAGGCATTGTCGTCAGCTTATGAGACCAATCAGGAAGCCTTGTCGCACGCTTCGGTGCGCTTCGGCCACGGCTGGGTCTGCGACACATAGTCCTGCGCCGCAGCCTTGAGCAGCGGCTCGACCGTGTCGTTCATCGGCTGGATCAGGTCCGAGACCTTGGCGTACTTCTTGCCGTCCCACTCCTGCATGAAGGTGGCGCTGTGACCGTTGTGGTCGGTGCAGGTCAGCTTGACCGGATCGGTGAAGCCCTGCATGCCGATCTCCTTGAGGCGAGCGGCATCGACATTGAGCGTCTCCATGCCGCGCCGCACGTCCTCGCCGGTGACGACCTTCTTGCCGGTGAGTTTCTGCGCGTTGCGGATCGCTTCCGCGATCAGCATCGAATTGTAGATGCCGCGATTGTACAGCACCTCGCCGACCGATTCCTTGCTGGCTTTGCTCAGACCCTTGTCGACGACGTATTTCTGCACGTCCTTGACCACCGCAAAGTCAGAACCCACGCCGTGCCAGTTCAGGATCTTGAAGCCCTTGGAGGCATCGCCGGCGGAACGCGCGTCATCCTCGCTCGGCCACCAGATCGAGATGAAGTTGCCCATCGGGAAGTTGATCTTCGCGGCTTCCTTGATGGCGGTCGGGTTCATCGCGCCCCAGCCGTACATCACCATATAGGCCGGACGGTCGCGGCGGACGTTGAGCCACTGCGCCGACTGGTTCTGCATTTCGGTAGCGCCGACCGGATAGAGCTTCAGCGTGAAGCCGTAATCCTTGGCGAGCTGCTCGAACATCGGGATCGGTTCCTTGCCGAAGCCGGCGTCGAGATAGATGTAGCCGATGGTTTTGCCCTTGAGCTTTTCGAGACCGCCTTCCTTGGTGCCGATGTAGCGCAGGATCATCGACAGGCCGTCCCAATAGGTGGCCGGCGGATTGAAGATCCACGGGAAGTCATCGCCGACCGCGGAAGCCGACAGACCATAGGCCATCGACAGGATCGGAATCTTGTCGACCGAGGCCTTGGGGATCAGGCCGAGGGTGATGCCGGTCGACCAGGGATTGGTGATGACCGGCTTCTTGCCCTTCACCTGCTCATAGCATTCGAGACCCTTCTTGGTGTCGTAACCGGTCTCGCATTCGTCGACGGACAGCTTGACGCCGCCGATGCCGCCGTCGCGCTCGTTGAGCATGGTCAGATAGTCGTGCATGCCGTTGGCGATCTGGATGCCGGAGCCGGCGAACGGTCCGGTCCGGTACGTCATCAGCGGCACATAGATCGTGTCCTGAGCCTGGGCCGGCGCCGTCGGCAGGGCCAGGCCCGCCGCCACGATCGCACCCAGAGCGAGATAGGTCGCGCGCATCGCGTTATACTCCCTGTTGCTTCCTCTCCGAACGCCGCGCGGCGTCCGGCCTCTCCCCGGTATCCGGGGCATTTCATATCCGCCGCGATACCGCTGCGGTTCTGCCGTCAAGTGTGCCCAATCAATAAGGGAAAGGCCACACCCTCAGTTTTTGCTTCCCGATCTGCCACAGCCGCGCAAGACCGTGCGGCTCGACGATCAGGAAGAAGATGATCAGCGCGCCGAGGATCATGAATGTCAGATGCTCGACGGTCGCCGCGGGGATCGCGACGTCGAAATAATATGGCAGCGTCTTGATGACGATCGGCGCGCCCCAGATGAACAAGGCTCCCAGGAACGAGCCGACCAGACTGCCGAGGCCGCCGATGATCACCATGAACAGGACGCGGAACGACAGGTCGATGTTGAAGCTGTCGGCCTCCGCGGCGCCGAACCACAGGAACACCATCATGGCGCCGGCGACGCCGCAGTAGAACGACGACACCGCGAAGGCGAGCAGCTTGGTGCGGTAGAGCTTGATGCCGATCAGCTCCGCCGCGAGATCCATGTCGCGCACCGCCATCCACGTCCGGCCGATGCGGCCGCGAATGAGGTTGGAGGCGAGCCATGTCATGACGATGACGATGCCGAGCGCCACCAGATAGCGCGTGGTCGGCGTCGCGTTCGGCCCGGTGATCGGCACGCCGAACACGGTGCGCGTCGGCACCTCGATCGCGCCCGAGACGTTATAATTATAAAGCCACGGCACGCGCACGAAGCACCATGACAGGAAGAACTGCGCGGCGAGCGTCGCCACCGCCAGATAGAAGCCCTTGATCCGCAGCGACGGCAGGCCGAACAGCGCGCCGACGGCGGCGGCCGCGAAACCGGACAGTACGATCATCAGAATGATGTTGGCGTCCGGAAAGAACGTGGTCAGCTTGTAGCAGGCATAGGCGCCGACGCCCATGAACGCGCCGCTGCCGAGCGACAGCAGCCCGGTGTAGCCGGTGAGCAGATTGAGCCCGATCGCCGCCAGCGAGAACACCAGCACCGGCACGAAAAACGAGCTGATCAGAAATTCCGACATGAACAGCGGCACGCCGACGATCGCCAGCAGCAGAATGATGGCGACGCCATAACGGTCCTGCCGGATCGGAAAGACCGACTCGTCCGCCTCGTAGGTCGTCTTGAACTGCCCGGCCTCGCGGTAAAACATCGGCTACGCCTTTTGCTCTTCGCGCATGATTTCCGGGCGCACGATCTTTTCCGAAAACCGGTGTCCACTTTTCGGGATCATGCGCTAAATCCGCTCGATGATGCGTTCGCCGAACAGCCCCTGCGGGCGGAACAGCAGGAAAACCAGCGCGATGACGTAAGCAAGCCAGCTCTCGATGCCGGAGCCGAGCAGCGGACCCCAATAGAACTCGCCGAGCTTCTCGCCGACGCCGATAATGATGCCGCCGACGATCGCGCCCGGCACGGAGGTGAAGCCGCCGAGGATCAGCACCGGCAGCGCCTTCAAGGCGATGATCTGCAGCGCGAACGACACGTCGGAGCGCGCGCCCCACATGATGCCGGTGGCGAGCGCGACGATGCCGGCCGCGAACCAGACGATCACCCAGATCAGCTCCAGCGAGATGCCGACCGATAGCGCCGCCTTGTGGCTGTCCGCCACGGCGCGCAACGCCCGGCCGATCCGCGTCTTCTGGAAGAACAGCGCGAGCCCCGCCACCATCACCGAGGCGATCACCGCCGCAGCGATGTCGATCTTCTGGAAGCTGACGAAGCCGCCGAGCATCTTCACTTCGATGGTGCCGCGCGGCAGATGAAGATCGTCGGTGATCATCACCTTCGGCTCGCCGCCGAAAATCAATTCGCCGAAACCGATCAGGAAATAGGTCAGACCGAACGTCGCCATGAACAGGATGATGTCGGGCTGATTGACCAGCGGCCGCAACATCACCCGCTCGACGGTCCAGGCGAGGACGAACATCACGCCCAGCGTCAGAGCCAGCGCCAGATAAGCGGCGAGATCGCCGGGCGCGACACCCCAGCTTCGCAGCGTCGCATGCAGGCCGACCAGCGTCAGCGCCGCGAACACCATCATGATGCCCTGCGCGAAGTTGAACACGCCGGACGCCTTGAAGATCAGCACGAAACCGAGCGCGATCAGTGCATAGAGCACGCCGCCGACCAGCCCTTCCCACAGCGTCTGCACCAGCAGGTCCGGCGCAGCGCCCATTTGGACGAAGGGGTCGATGAAGATTTTGTACAGGAGATCCATCGCCCGCCCCTCAATGCGCAACGCCGAGATAGGCGTCGATCACCGCCTGATTGGCCTTCACCTCGTCCGGCGTGCCGTCGGCGATCTTGATGCCGTGATCGAGCACCACGACGCGATCGGACAGGTCCATCACCACGCCCATGTCGTGCTCGATCAAAGCGATGGTGGTGCCGAAGTGCTCGTTGACGTCGAGGATGAAGCGGGACATGTCCTCCTTCTCCTCGACGTTCATGCCGGCCATCGGCTCGTCGAGCAGCAACAGATCCGGCTCCATCGCCAGCGCGCGCCCAAGCTCGACGCGCTTCTGCAAGCCGTAAGGCAGCCGGCCGACTTGCACGCGGCGGATATCCTGGATCTTGAGGAAGTCGATGATCTCCTCGACCACCTTGCGATGCTCCACCTCCTCGCGCAGCGCCGGGCCATGACGCAGCAACTGCCAGAAGAAGCCGCGCTTCATCTTCAGCGTGCGTCCGGCCATGATGTTGTCGAGTGCCGACATGCCGCGAAACAGCGCGACGTTCTGGAACGTGCGGGCGATGCCGCCATAGGCCGCCTCGAACGGCCGCATCTTCGAGCGGGTCTTGCCGCGGAAGGTGATGCGGCCCTTCTGCGGATGATAGAAGCCGTTGATGACGTTCAGCATCGACGTCTTGCCGGCGCCGTTCGGGCCGATGATCGCCCGGATCTCGCCCTTGCGGATATCGAACGACACGTCGGTAATCGCCTTCACGCCGCCGAACGACAGCGACACGTTCTCGACCGACAGCAGCATGTTGCCGATCCGGCCGGGCCGGGCGGCGCTCGCTGCGTTCGGCACGATCTCCGCATACGGTGCCGTCATGCGGCCTTCCCCACCGGCGCGTGGATCGGCTCCAGCGCCATGTCGCGGATCTTCACCCGCGCCGAGATCACGCCCTTGCGACCGTCCTCGAACGTGACCTGCGTCGAGATATCGGCCTCGGTCGAGCCGTCATAGAGCGCGGTGACGAGCGGCGCATAGCGCTCGGCGATGAAGCCGCGCCGCACCTTCTGGGTGCGAGTCAGTTCACCGTCGTCGGGGTCAAGCTCCTTGTGCAGGATCAGGAAGCGCTTGACCTGCGCGCCGGCCATAATCGTCTCCGATGCGAGCGACCTGTTCACCTCGGCCACGTGCTCGGCGATCATGTCGTAGACCAGCGGATGGCCGGCGAGTTCCTGGT
>JBQCFU010000635.1:0-3324 GCA_051958775.1 Pseudolabrys sp. | reverse complement strand
GAACATGCCCGACGCGCCAGGACCGGTAAACGTTTTGCCCGCCGCGGCGATCACTGCCGGGCGGATCGGGTTGCCGGTGAAGGTCGCTTTCGCCTGCCAGGCCGGCTTCATCTTCGTCACTTCGGCAAAGCCGGTGGCGATCGCGGTGACACGCGGCGCGAGGAAGCGGTTGGCACGGCCCATCACGCTGTTCTGCTCGTGCAGCAGCGTCGGCGCACCCCGCAGGGTCGCGGCATAGAGCGGCGGCACGGTCGGATAACCGCCGAAGCCCACCACGGCGTCAGGATCGAGCTTGCCGATCATCATCCACGCTTTGAGCGTGCCATAACCGAGCGAACCAAAGGTTTTCGCCAGAGCGACCGGATTGCGCCCGCGCATTGTCGCGCTCGGGATCACATGCACGCTTTCGGCCGGGAAGTCGTAATGTGCGGCGCGGCGATCCGTAGCGAGCGCAACCGTGACACTACGCTTGCCCAGCGCGACCGCGAGCGCCTGTGCCGGAAACAAATGCCCGCCCGTGCCACCCGCAGCGAGCAGCACCAGAGGTTGGCTCCGCCTCACGGTCATTTAAGCTTCCACGAGAACGAAATTCGGCGGCAGCATCGCCGCCTTCGGCTGCTCGCGCGTCAGAGCAAGCAGCATGCCCATGCCGTAGGCCATGGCGATCAACGACGAGCCGCCATACGAAACGAACGGCAAGGTCATGCCCTTGGCCGGCATCAGATGCAGATTGACCGCCATGTTGATGGCCGACTGCAGCCCGAACAGGATCGTCAATCCCGCCGCGGCAAAGCGCAGGAACGGCTCTTCATGCCGCATCGCGCGCAGCAGCGAGCGGATGACGATGAACGAGAACAGCGACACCAGAACGAGGCAGAAGATCACGCCGAATTCTTCCGCCGTCACCGCGAACACGAAGTCGGTATGGCTCTCCGGCAGCATGCGCTTCACCGTACCCTCGCCCGGACCGCGGCCGAACCAGCCGCCGCGCAGGAAGGATTCGGTGGCGATATCGATGTTGAACGTGTCGCCCGATGCCGGGTCCATGAAGCGTTTGATACGCGCGGCGACGTGCGGCACCGTCGAATAGGCGATCAGCAGGCCGGCGGTGCCCGCGGCGGCGAGGCCGAACACCCAGATCACCCGCATGCCGGCCATGAAGAACAGCGCGCTCCAGACAAGCGCGATCAGCATCGTCTGGCCGAAGTCGGGCTGCATAACCAACAGCGCGATCACCACCATCAGCAGCAGGAAAGCAAACAGCGTCGACGGCATTTCCGGCCGACGCGAGGATTCACCGAACAGCCAGGCGATGATGATGACGAAGGACGGCTTGAGGAACTCGGACGGCTGGATACTCACCCCGAGGATCACCAGCCAGCGCCGCGCGCCCTTGATCTCAGCAGCGAAATGCGGCGTCAGCGCCACCATGACGAGGCTGACGATGAACACCACCAGCGCCAGCCGCCGCACATAGCGTGGCGTCAGCAGCGACACGCCGATCATGACGAAGGCGGCCGGGATCGTGAAGAAGATCTGGCGGTTGACGACATGGAACGGGTCGAGACCGAGCCGCGCCGCCACCGGCGGCGACGCCGCCAGCGACATGACGATCCCGGTCAGCAGCAGCGCGCCACAGGCGGCCAGCGACAGCCGGTCGACCGTCCACCACCATTCGCCGAAAGGCGTTCGTTCTGTGCGCGAAACCATACGGAGTACCCTGCACTACTCCTGACTCGGTATGGTTGCTAACTGCTTAACAGCAGCGACTTCGACGATAAATCTCGTCGTCTTTTAAACAAGCCGGTTGGATCACGGCAGGGCGTTGACCACGTCCTTGAAGCGCTGGCCGCGCACCTCGAAATTCGGGAACTGGTCGAACGAGGCGCAGGCCGGCGACAGGAGCACCACCGGAGCCGCGAGCCCGGACGCGGCGGCGTCGCCGCCGGCCAGCGTCGCCGCGGCGTCGAGCGTCACCGCGATTTCGTGATCGACCTTGCCGGCGAGCGTCGCGGCGAACTCGTCCGCCGCCTCGCCGATCAGATAGGCCTTGCGGATCTTCGGGAAAAACTCGGCCAGGCTTTCAATACCGCCGGTCTTCGGCTTGCCACCGGCAATCCAGTAGATGTCGTCGAAGCTCGCCAGCGCCCGGGCGGCACTATCGGCATTGGTCGCCTTGGAATCGTTGATGAAGAGCACGCGGCCCTTGCGCGCCACCTCCGCCATCCGGTGCGCGAGGCCGGGAAAGCTGCGCAACCCCTGCTGCAGCGTTTCGACATCCATGCCGAGGAACAGTGCCGCCGCCACCGCGCAAGCCGCGTTCTGCGCGTTATGGCTGCCGCGCAGCGAACCGATGCCCGCGAGTTGTGCCATCGGATAGGCCTTGCCGCCCTGCGCGCGCATGATGCGCGTCCCTTCGGCATAGAAGCCGTCACGCAGCACCGTCTGCGTCGAGATCCGGATCACCGTCTTGCCGAGCCGCTCGACGTTGTCTGCGATGGCGCGGCACCACTTGTCGTCGACGCCGATGATGGCGGCACCCTTGTCGGTAACACCGGCCACCAGCCGCTGCTTCACCGCCGCGTAGTGCTCCATATTGCCGTGCCGGTCGAGATGATCTTCCGACAGATTGATCAGCAGACCGACGGTCGGATCGAGCGAAGGCGCGAGATCGATCTGGTACGACGAACACTCGATCACATAGGCGCGATTGTCGGCAAACGGCGCGAGCGACAGCGCCGGCGTGCCGATATTGCCGCCGAGCTGGCTGTCGACGCCGGCATGGTGCAGCAGATGCGCGATCAGTGCGGTCGTGGTCGATTTGCCGTTGGTGCCGGTGATGGCGACGAACGGCAGACCCGGCGCATGCTGGCGATGCTCGCGCGCGAACAGCTCGATATCACCGATCACCGGGACCCGCGCGGCGGCAGCTTTCACTGCCGACCAGTGCGGCTCCGGATGCGTGAGCGGCACGCCCGGCGACAGAATCAGAGCCGCGATCTTGCTCCAGTCGATGGTGCGCAAATCATCGGTGGCAAATCCGGCTTCCGCAGCCTGCGCGATCTTTCCGGCAGTGTCGTCAAACGCGATCACCGTGGCGCCGCCTGCCTTCAAGGCGTGACAGGTCGCGAGGCCCGAACCGCCGAGGCCGAACACCGCGACGGTCTTGCCGGCAAAGGTGGTGACCGGGATCATCCGTTACCGCAGCTTCAGCGAGGCAAGACCGGCGAGCGCCAGCACCACCGAGATGATCCAGAAGCGGATCACGATCTGCGGCTCGGTCCAGCCCAATTGCTCGAAGTGGTGATGGATCGGTGCCATCTT
>JBQCFU010000634.1:0-3333 GCA_051958775.1 Pseudolabrys sp. | reverse complement strand
CAGCAGCGATCTCGTCTCGCCGCTCGCCGCGCACTATCTCGGCGGCCTGCTGGAGCACGGCGTCGCCGCGACGCCGTTCACCACGCCGACCGTCAACGGCTATCGCCGCTTCCGCCCGAACTCGCTGGCGCCGGACCGCTGCACCTGGGCCTACGACCATCGCGGCGTGATGCTGCGCGTGCTGGGCGGCCATGGCAGCGGCGCGACGCGGATCGAGAACCGCGTCGGCGAGCCGAGCGCCAATCCCTATCTGTTCATCGCCTCGCAGCTCGTCAGCGGCCTCGACGGCATCGAGCAGAAGCGCGATCCCGGCCCGGCGAACGACGAACCCTAGTCCGCCGACAAGCCGCGGCTGCCCGCCAATCTGCCCGACGCACTCACCGCGCTCGAAGGTAACGACGTGTTCAAGACACAGTTCGGGCCGCTCTTCATGGACTATTTCCTGAAGATCAAGCGCAGCGAAGCCGGCCGCTTCGCGCGCTGGCTCGAGGACAACAAGCTCACCGCCGGCGACGAGCCGACCGCGTGGGAGCAGGACGAGTATTTCGAGTTTTTCTGAAGCGACGAGGTGCCGACATGCTGCAACGATCAGGGAATGGCAGCGGCTACGACTGGGACGAACTGGTGCAGCCGGACCGCGTGCACCGGCTGATCTATGCCGATCCGGAAATTTTCCAGCGCGAGCTGACGCACATCTTCGGCGCGGTGTGGGTCTATCTGGCGCATGAGAGCCAGATTCCGAACAACAACGACTTCATCACCGGCAAGCTCGGGCTGCGGCCGATCATCATCTGCCGCGACAACGACGGCAAAGTGCGTGCGCTATAAAACCGCTGCACCCATCGCGGCACCACTTTGTGCCGCTGGGAGAAAGGCAACAGCCGCTCGTTCCAGTGCCCGTATCACGGCTGGAGCTATCTCAATAACGGCCGCATCCGCGGCGTGCCGTGGCCGGACGGCTATGCCGTCGATTTCCGCGATCCGAAATTCAATCTGGCGCAGGTGCCGCGCGTCGAGAGCTATCGCGGTTTCATCTTCGGCACGCTGAACATGGATGCGCCGTCGCTCGCCGACTATCTCGGCCCGATCAGGAAGCCGATGGACGAATGGATCGACCGCAATCCCGGCAGCAAGATCGTCGTCTGCGAGGCCAACCGGCTGAAGTTCAAGGGCAACTGGAAGCTCGCTTACGACAATTCGGCCGACGGCTATCATGTCATCTATTCGCACCGCTCGCTGATCGAAACCGAGGCGCGCTTCAACGACGGCGAGAAGGGCATGTCCTACTACAAGAACTCGCCCGACAAGCTGGAGATGTATGTCGCCTATACCGGCAACGGCCATCACTACAAGGACAAGCGGCCGAACCTGCAGAAGCGCGACGGCGGATTGTGGGCGATCGAGTCGTTCCATCCTGGCATGGAGCATGTGGCTGAAAAGCTGCGCGCGAAGCTCGGCGCCCGTGCCGAAGCGGTGCTCGATTATGCCGGCTCCGAGCCGATGAACATCAACGTGTTCCCGAACCTGTCGCTGCTCGGCAACCATATCCAGGTGATCGAGCCGGTGTCGGTCGATGAGACCAACGCGGTCTGGTACGGCACCAAGATCGAGGACGTGGACGGCACGATCGGCGACGACGTGCTGCGCGAAATCAACACGCTCCGCATGCGCACGCAGGAAGGCTTCCCCAACCTCGGCGAGGTCGATGACATCACCAATTTCGAGCAAATCCAGCGCGGCCTCGCCTGCCTCGAGGACGAATGGATCTACATGAACCGCGGCATGGGCATGCCCGAACGCTTCCGCACCGACGAACAGGGCGTGATCTACGGCCCCGCCACCGATGAAGTGTTCATGCGCGAATACATCATGGAGTGGAAGCGGCTGATGCAGTCGGAGCCGCAGCTCACCGTGCAGCGGGAGCCCTGAGAGAGCCATGACCATGAACGCGCTGAACAAATCCCCCGGCCCGATCAACCATGATCCGTCGCGGTTCTCCTATTACGTCACCGACGACTTCTATGCCGACCTCGTCACCACCTATACCGACTGGCAGCGCGACGAGCTCGCGGTCGACGACATCGCCATCCGCGAGCGTGTCCGCATGCTGCTGGAGCGCGAGGCGCGGCTGCTCGACAAATATCTCTACGAGGAATGGCTGACGCTCTATCTGCCGAACTTCGTTTACTGGGTGCCGGCGACGCCGGACGGCGGCGATCCGCGCACGCAGGTTGCCGTCACCTTTGATGATCGCCGCCGCACCGAGGACCGCATCTTCCGCTTCCGCACCGGCTATGCCTGGTCGCAGGCGCCCCCGTCGCGCACCGTGCGGCTGATCGGCAATGTCGAGGTATTCCGCACCGCGCGTGCGGACGAGCTGATGGTCCGCTCGAACTTCATCACCAGCGAATTCTGGGACAACGAGACGCGGATGCTGACTGGCTGGACCGGCCACCGTCTGATGCAGCACGACGGCCGCTGGCTGATCCAGTGCAAGCAGGTCAATCTGATCAACTGCGACCAGTCGCTGCGCAACCCCAGCATCATTCTTTAAGCGTTGTCGGCCCGCGCTCCGCGATGATAGCGTTCCAGCGCTTTTCATCGCGGAGTTTGCCATGCCGAAGACACCGATCAACCCTGCCGGTTCGCCGCCCCCGCTCGCGCCGTATTCGCCGGGCGTGCGCGCCGACAACATCGTTTATGTTTCCGGCATGCTGGCCATGGACCAGCAGGGCAAGACCGTCGGACCGGGCGACGTGAAGGCGCAGACCCGCGCCGTGCTCAACGCCATCAAGGCGGTGATCGAGCAGGCCGGCGGCACGATGCGCGACGTCACTTACAATGCGATCTTTCTGAAAGACCTCGGCGACTACGCCGCCATGAACGAGGTCTATCGCGAGTTCTTTCCGAGCGAGCCGCCGGCACGCTACTGCATCCGCGCCGATCTGGTGAAGCCGGACTTCCTGGTCGAGATCTCCTCGATCGCGCATCTGCCGCGCTGACATGCCGGTCACGACCCGCGACGGCGCGGAGCTTTATTGGGAGACGTGCGGCAACGGCCCACCGCTGGTGCTCCTTGCCGGGCTCGGCGGCGTCGGCAGCTATTGGGAGCCGAACCGCGACGCACTCGCCGCGCACTTCGCGCTGATCATTATCGACCAGCGCGGCACCGGCAAATCCTCGAAGCTGCCGGTATCATCGGTCGAGCAGATGTCGGACGACCTGGTTGCCGTGCTCGATGCTGCCGGTGTCGAGAAGGCCGGCATCCTCGGCCACTCCACCGGCGGTGCGATCGGCGCTGCCGCCGCGCTCGATCATCCCGGCCGCGTCAGC
>JBQCFU010000633.1:0-2206 GCA_051958775.1 Pseudolabrys sp. | reverse complement strand
ACGTCGTAATCGCCGTCGAGGCCGAGCGACAGCCCATCCTCGCCGTCGTGGGCGACATCGGCCACATGGCCGACCTCACGCAATGCCTTGACCAGATAATCCGCGGCATCATGGTCGTCTTCGACGATCAGCAGGCGCATGGCAGTCCGTTCGGGCTCAACATCGTCCGTCGTTCGTGCCGAAGCACGTTGCCGATCAATGTGTCCGTACAAGGCCATCGAGTCCACCGCTTCCGGCTGTCATCACAAATCAAAAGAAAAGAACGAGGGGATGACGGTTGCCCGCCACCCCCTCGCTAAACTCCTGCCCCGGCGGGGGCGACGGATGCCGGATCAGGAGTGTTGGAGGTGGGGACGGGTCGGAGACCCGCCCCCCAGGGGCGCCACGCCAGCGGGGGCGACGGATGCCAGCGAAACGTCCCTATCGCGAAACATCAGGCGCGGCCGAGCGGAACCGCGACGAACTTGGTGCCCTGGTCGGACTTGATCCGCATGAGCACCGTGCGCTTGCCGTCGCCACGGACGCTGGCCAGAACCTTGCGGACATCAGCCGGCGAAGACACCGACTTGCCGCCGACCTCGACGATCACATCGCCCGTCTTGAAGCCGTGCTCGGCTGCCACACCGTCGGGATCGACGCCGGTGACGACCACGCCTTCACCGGAGTTGGAGCCAGCCACGCGGTTCGCCGGCGCGAGGGTCAAACCGAGCTTGCCGACATCCGAGCCGCCGTTGTTGTCGTTGCCGACATCGGCGCGGGCCTGCTGCTGGTTCGGCAATTCGCCGAGGGTGACCGAAACGGTCTTCTCGCTGCCCTTGTCGAACACGCCGAGCTTCACCGTGGTATTCGGCGCAAGCGTGCCGATCTTCTTGGCAAGATCGCGTGCATCCTTCACCTGGGCTCCATCGACGGAGGTGATCACGTCACCCGCCTTGATGCCTGCCTTCACGGCCGGGCTGTTGGCCTGCGGCTCCGCGACCAGCGCACCGTTGACCGACTTCAGGCCGAGGCCGTCAGCGATCTCCGGAGTCACCGGCTGGATCTGCACACCGATCCATCCACGCGTCACCGAACCATGATCCTTGAGCTGGGCAATGACGGTCTTCACCGTGTCCGACGGGATCGCGAAGGCGATACCGACCGAGCCACCGGACGGCGAGAAGATCGCCGTGTTGACGCCGATCACATTGCCTTCGGTATCGAAGGTCGGACCACCGGAGTTGCCCTTGTTCACCGGCGCGTCGATCTGGATGAAATCGTCATAAGCGCTGGCGCCGATGTCACGGCCACGCGCCGAGACGATGCCGGCGGTCACCGTGCCGCCAAGACCGAACGGGTTACCGACAGCGATGACCCAATCACCGATGCGCGGCGCGTTATTGGCCAGATTGACGAACGGGAAGTTGCCGCCCTCGACCTTGATCAGCGCCAAGTCGGTACGCGGATCGGTGCCGATTACCTTGGCGTTGTGAATCTTGCCATCGTCGGTGGTCACCTGCACGCTTTCGGCCTTGTCGACGACGTGGTTGTTCGTCACCGCATAACCGTCGGCCGAGATGAAGAAGCCCGAGCCCTGGCCCATGGCGAAGTGACGCTTGCCCGGGCGGCCATTGCCCTGGCCCGGCATATCGCCATCCGGCGCGCCGAAGCGGCGGAAGAACTCGCGCAGGCCCGGCGGGATCTGGCGCTCGTCACCGTTGAAACTGGAAGACTGCGGGCCCTCGTCCACCTTGACGCGGACCGACATCACAGCGGGCTTCACCTTCGCGACGATGTCGGCAAAGCCGACCGGCGCCTGGACCTTCTGCGCTTGCGCCGAAAGGTTCTGCGCGAGCGCAGGTTCGCCCTGCGGCATCAGTGCCGGCTGGACGACCACTGCGGCAGCGCCGAGGCCCAAAATGGTGGTACCGAGAAGAACGAGCCGGCGGGCCGACAACCGGCTACGCGGTGCGGGAGCGGGTTGTACGCTCTGGGTCATGACGTGAAATCTCCAACTTCGAATTCGGGAAGTGCTTGCAGCACCGTTGCCGAGGAAGATGGAGATGTCCGTGTTACAGCACCCTGACCGCCGGATTAAACATTGGTAATCCGCACAGACCTTATTTTGCTTGATATATCAGTGATTTAGCTCGTCGATCCGGGCTTTTTCCGCAGCGCTCAACGGCGCCACGGACAGGTCCGCGGTGCGGCGGCGCAGCCAGAGCAA
>JBQCFU010000632.1:0-2211 GCA_051958775.1 Pseudolabrys sp. | reverse complement strand
TGAAGGTTCAGCTCATCGACGGCAAGTATCACGACGTCGACTCGTCGGCGTTGGCCTTCGAAATCGCGACGCGCGCTTGCTTCCGCGAGGCGCTGCAGAAGGCGAAGTCAGTTCTGCTCGAGCCGATCATGAAGGTCGAGGTGGTGACCCCGGAAGATTACACCGGCTCGGTCATCGGCGACCTCAATTCTCGGCGCGGTCAGATCCAGGGTCAGGACATGCGCGGCAACGCCAACGTGATCAGCGCGATGGTGCCGCTCATGAACATGTTCGGTTACGTGAATAACCTGCGCTCGATGAGCCAGGGGCGCGCAACCTTTACGATGCAGTTCGACCATTACGCGGAAGCGCCGGCGAACGTATCGGCGGAAGTCCAGAAGAAGTTTGCCTGATTGTCGTTGGCGACAGCCGACGATTAAACGGAGAGTCAAATGGCCAAAGCAAAGTTTGAACGTACGAAGCCGCACTGCAATATCGGAACGATCGGTCACGTCGACCACGGCAAGACCACGCTGACCGCCGCGATCACCCAGGTGCTCGGCGCGCCGGACGACTTCGCCAACATCGACAAGGCGCCCGAAGAGCGTGAGCGCGGCATCACCATTTCGACCGCGCACGTCGAATACGAGACCGACGCTCGCCACTACGCGCACGTCGACTGCCCGGGCCACGCCGACTACGTGAAGAACATGATCACCGGCGCTGCCCAGATGGACGGCGCGATCCTGGTCGTGAACGCCGCCGACGGTCCGATGCCGCAGACCCGCGAGCACATCCTGCTCGCGCGTCAGGTCGGCGTGCCGGCGCTGGTCGTTTACATGAACAAGGTGGACCAGGTCGACGACGAGGAAATCCTCGAGCTCGTCGAGCTCGAAGTGCGCGAGCTGCTTAGCTCGTACGACTTCGACGGCGACAACATTCCGATCGTCAAGGGCTCGGCGCTGGCAGCGCTCGAAGGCCGCGATCCGGAGATCGGCGAGAACTCGATCAAGGATCTGATGGACGCTGTCGACGCGCACATCCCGCAGCCTGATCGTCCGGTCGACAAGCCGTTCCTGATGCCGATCGAGGACGTGTTCTCGATCTCGGGCCGCGGCACCGTCGTGACCGGCCGTGTCGAGACCGGCGTCGTGAACGTCGGCGACGAAGTCGAGATCGTCGGCATCAAGGACACCTCGAAGACCACCGTCACCGGTGTCGAGATGTTCCGCAAGCTGCTCGATCGCGGCGAGGCGGGCGACAACATCGGCGCGCTGATCCGCGGCGTTGCGCGTGAAGCGGTCGAGCGCGGCCAGGTCCTGGCCAAGCCCGGCTCGGTCACGCCGCACACGGACTTCGATGCCGAAGTCTACGTGCTGTCGAAGGACGAAGGTGGCCGCCACACGCCGTTCTTCGCCAACTACCGCCCGCAGTTCTACTTCCGCACCACCGACGTGACCGGTGAGGTCGTCCTCCCGGAGGGCACCGAGATGGTCATGCCGGGCGACAACGTGACGATCGGCGTGAAGCTGATCGCCCCGATCGCGATGGACGAAGGCCTGCGCTTCGCGATCCGCGAAGGCGGCCGCACCGTCGGCTCGGGCGTCGTCTCGAAGATCACCAAGTAAGCTTGGTTACCAGGTTCGGGCCCGCCTCTCTCTGCGGAGAGGCGGGCCCTTTCCTGCTTATGAGGGCAATATCCGCAAGGACGAACCCTCGGCTCGCCGCGGAGCTGGGCCGGCCTCGCAATTTCCCGCCGGTCGGGGGTTGCCAGCCACCCGCCTCATCCGTATAGGCGCGCCACCAGACGGAGATTCGTCTCTGTCGAAACGAATTTTCGAAGGAAGGTCGCCCGTTCCGGGAAACCGGCACAAACGGAGCGGGCCTTTCTTTTTTGCGGGTCGTGAACGGAAACGGTAGCGGCCTGCTTGGCTCTTTCGCATCGGTAGTAGGACATGGAAGCTCAGAATATCCGCATTCGCCTCAAGGCGTTTGACCACCGCGTGCTCGACCAGGCCACTGGGGAGATCGCGGACACCGCCCGCCGCACGGGCGCGCTGATCCGGGGCCCCATTCCTCTCCCGACGCGTGTCGAGAAGTTCACCGTGAACCGCGGCCCGCACATCGACAAGAAGTCGCGCGAGCAGTTCGAGGTGCGCACCTACAAGCGGCTGCTCGACATCGTGCAGCCCAACGCCCAGACCGTGGACGCGCTGATGAAGCTCGACCTCG
>JBQCFU010000631.1:0-9827 GCA_051958775.1 Pseudolabrys sp. | reverse complement strand
GGTCAGCCACGCCGGCAGCGGCAGGCTCAGACCGCCAGGACCCCAGACGAGCCGCACCAATTCGTTGAAGAATAGGATCAGGCCGAACGTCGCCAACACGTGATCGAGATGGTCGCGGCCATAGAGATGGCGCAATGCAATGAATTCGAGCGCGATGCCGAGCAGGAATGTCGCGCCGAGCGCCAACACCGCACCGCCGATGAAGCTGCCGGTCCAGGCCGCGAAGGTCGCCGCGAAATAGGCGCCCATCATGTACAGCGAACCATGCGCCAGGTTCACCATATCCATGATGCCGAAAACGAGCGTCAGCCCGGCCGCCAGCAGGAACAGCAGCAGGCCGAACTGCAACCCGTTCAGTAATTGTTCGATGAAGAGCAGCATCGTCCTGGACAGTCCCCCCTAGGACCCGCGCGCAATCTTTCCCGAAAAGCGAACGCGGCGGCAACCCCAATTGCCGCCGCGTTCCGGGCGCGACCCCGAATTACTTCATCGGGCACTTGGTGTGGTAGTTGTCCTGGGCGTTCTCGACGATGGTCGCCATTGTCTTCAGCGACAGTTCGCCGTTCGCGTCCTTGACTACTTCCTGCAGATAGAAGTTCTGGATCGGGAAGTGGTTGTTGCCGAACTTGAAGTTGCCGCGCACCGACTTGAAGTCCGCCTTCTTCATCACGGCGATCATGTCGTCCTTCTTGGTCAGGTCGCCCTTGACCCCGACGACGGCGCTGTTGATGAGCTGGGCGGCGTCATAAGCCTGCGCACCGTAGTAGCTCGGGCGCTTGCCCGGATACTTGGCGCGGTAGTCGGCCACGAACTTCTTGTTCTGCTCGTTTGGCAGGTCGTTGACCCACTCCTGCGCGCCGGGAATACCGAGCGCATTCTCCTTCTGCAGCGGCAGCGACAGTTCGTCGATCATATAGGCGGTATAGAGCGGGATCTGCTGCTTCATGCCCGCCTGGACGTACTGGTTGAGGAACTGCACGCCCGCGGCGCCCGGATAGAACGCGAAGATCGCGTCGGCGCCGGAAGCGCGCGCCTTCGACAGTTCGGCCGAGAAGTCGAGTTGCGACGGCCAGACGGTGTATTCCTCACCGACGATCTTGCCCTTGAAGGTCGACTTCACGCCCGACGCCATATCCTTGCCGGCGGCGTAGTTCGGGTTGATCAGGAAGGCGGACTTCACGCCCTTCTGGTTCATGTGGATGCCCATCGCCTGGGGCGTCTGGTCGTTCTGCCAGGAGGTGGTGAAGAAGTACGGGTTGCAGAGTTCGCCAGCGATCTGCGACGGACCGGCATTGGCGCTGACCAGGAAGGTCTTGGAGTCGACCGCGGTCTTGAGCGAAGCGAGCAGCACGTTCGACCAGATGATGCCGGCGATGAAGTCCACCTTGTCGGACTGGACCAGCTTCTCGACCTTCTGCTTGCCCACATCCGGCTTCTGCGCGTCGTCCTCGTAGATCACTTCGACCGGAAGACCGCCCATCTTGCGGCCCATATGGTCGAGCGCGACCTCGAACGAGTTGCGCATGTCGTTGCCGATCACCGCCGTCGGGCCGCTGAAGGTGCTGACGAAGCCGATCTTGACGGATTTCTGCTGCGCATAGGCCGGCATCGCCGCCATCAGCAATGCGCTGGCCAGCAGCAAAGTCTTTTGTTTCATTGATATTTCCTCCCCAGGCCGAACCGGCCAGTTGCACGGGCGACTAATCTAGCGGGACAGCGCCCTGAAGGTCTACCCGCAAGACCGCCCGCCCTGCGAAAGGATCAGATGCCTTCCGTTCGCCGGCGCCGGAGTGTCGCGCCGCGGTCCAAACCAAGTCAAGAATAATTTACAACTATGTAAAAAATGTCGCGCCGCGACCGCAAGGCTGTCCCGCGACCGGGAGCATTGACCGGCGCGGGTGAGCCGCCATGCTGCGCTCATCAAAATAACGAAATACCCAGAGGACACGCCATGGCCGCCGCGCTCGACAGGACCTACGACGGAATCATCATCGGCGCCGGTCATCACGGCCTGATCCTCGGCACCTATCTCGCCCGCGCGGGCCTGAAGATTCTGCTGGTGGAACGCCGGCTGCGCTACGGCGGCGGCCTCTCCACCGAGGAAGTGACGCTACCGGGCTTCTATCACAACCTGCACTCGATCAATCATTTCCACATCACCGAAGCGCCGTGGTTCAAAGATCTCGGCGTCGGCGATCGCGTCGACTACATCACGCCGCGCTACGAACTGGCGCAGGCGCATGCCGACGGCTCAGCGCTGGTGCTCGGACGCGATCTCGACGACTCCAGCGCCAATCTCGCGCGGTTTTCCAAGCGCGATGCCCAGACGTTCCGCGAATGGAACGCACGTGCCGAAACCATCACCCGCGAAATCTTCATGCCGGAGCGGTTCTCCGAACCGCTGTCGCAGCAGGAGCGCGAAGCGCTGCTGTCACAGACGGCGCTCGGCCGTGAATTCCTTGACGTCTCCCACCGCGAACCGCTCGAAGTGGTGCGCGAACTGTTCGAGAACGAGCACATCCAGCTTCTATTCCTGTTCAAGGTGTCGCTGTTCGGAACCTGGCTGGTCGACACCACGTCGAAAACGAGCCCGATGGGTTCGCTCATCCGTGCCTTCGACCTCGACAGCGGCTACCAGCTCTGTCAGGGCGGCTCGTTCACTGTCGCCCGTGGCTTGATGGAGTGTTTCATCGCCGCCGGCGGCACCTATCAGCCGCAGGTGAATATCGACCGCATTCTGATCGAGGGCGGCAAGGCGACCGGCATCGCACTCGCCGACGGCCGCACCGTGCGCGCGACGCAGTTCGTCGCCTCGACGCTCGACGTGCACCAGACCTTCGAGAAGCTCGTCGGCCGCGCGCAATTGCCGCAGCCCTTCCTCGATAAGGTCGACAAGTTCCAGTACACCAAATGGAGCTTGTTCGGCCTGCATCTCGCGCTCAACGAAAGCCCACGCTTCGCCGCCGAGAAGTTCGATCCCAACATCAACCGCGCACAGAAATGGAGCATCGGCGCGGAAACGATGGACGATCTTTTCTCCGCGCACGAGGACACCAAAGCCGGCCGCGTGCCGAAGGTGATCCAGTTCGGCGCCGGTCCGCTCAGCCTGCTCGATCCGACGCAGGCGCCGCCCGGCAAGGCCACCACCTATGCCTGGCATGTGATGCCGCTCAATCCCGACATCGGCGGACAGGACTACGAGAGCTTCAAGGAAGAGTTCTCCGACAAGATCATCGAGACCTGGGCCAAGGTCTGCCCGAACATGACCGACAAGAACGTACTGGCGCGTTACGTCTACACCGGGCGCGAATACACCCAGGAGATGATCAATATGCGCGAAGGCGACATCTTCATGGGTGCCTTCAACGCCGATCAGGTGATGTACAACCACTTCGGCTACAAGACGCCGATCCCGAACCTCTATTGCGCCGGCTCGTCCGGCCATCCGGGCGGCGCGATCTCCGGCGGAGCCGGCTATATCACCGCCGGCATCATCGCCAGGGAACTGGGCGTGCCGCTGTGGTGGACGCCATGGAACGCGCGCGAAGCGTTAGATACTCACATCAAGTCGAACAAAGGTGCGGCATGACCGATTTCGGTTCGCTCGACGGCCACGTCATCGTCATCACCGGCGCCGGCCAGGGCATCGGCCGCGCCTTCGCCAAGGCATTCGCGCAAGCCGGCGCCACCGCGGTGATCGCCGAGCTCAATTCCCGCAAGGCCACCGATGTGGCGGAAGAGATCATGGAGGCCGGCGGCAAGGCGCTCGCCATCGAAACCGATGTGAGCGACGAAGCCTCAATCAATCTGATGGCCGGCATCGTCGAAGACCAATGCGGGCGGATCGACACGCTGATCAACAATGCCGGCATCTTCTCGACCCTGGAGATGCGGCCGTTCGACCAGATCCCGCTCGACGAATGGGAACGCGTGCTGCGCGTCAATGTCACCGGTCCGTTCCTGTGCGCCCGCGCGGTGCTGCCGGCGATGCGCCGGCAGAAGCGCGGCCGCATCATCAACATCGCCTCCGGTGCGGTTTCGCTCGGCCGGCCGAACTATCTGCACTACATCGCCTCGAAATCCGCGTTAGCGGGCATGAGCCGGTCGATGGCGCGCGAACTGGGCGGTGACGGCATCACCGTCAACAGTATCCTGCCCGGCGCGACCTTCACTGAGATCGAACGCAAGACCGTCACGCCGGAGCAGAAGCAGCGGATCGTCGCGATGCAATGCATCCCGCGGCCGGAGACGCCGGACGATCTGGTTGGCACCGCGCTGTTCCTCGCCTCCGATCACGCGGCTTTCGTTACCGGCCAGTCGATCAATCTCGACGGCGGCGCAACGCACCTTTAAACGGCAACCCTGCTATAAGGCTGCAACGTTGCCGCCTGTGCAGCAGGGAGATCGTCCGATGGATGAGGTGCTGGTCGAAACGCGGCCCGGCTATCGCGTGCTGACGCTGAACCGGCCAGACCGGCTCAACGCCTTCAACGAGGCGCAGCACATCGCGCTGCGGCAAGCGGTCGAGGCGGCCGAAGCCGACGAGAGTTGCCGCGCGCTGCTGCTCACCGGCAGCGGCCGCGCCTTCTCCACCGGACAGGATCTGAGCGACCGGCTGGCCAAGCCGGGCGAACAGGTGGTGCTCGGCGGCACGCTGGAGCAGCATTACAATCCGCTGATCCGCAAGCTGAAGGCGCTGCCGTTTCCGGTGGTCGCCGCGGTGAACGGCGTCGCCGCCGGCGCCGGCGCCAATATCGCACTCGCCTGCGACATCGTGCTGGCGGCGCAGTCGGCGAATTTCATCCAGTCGTTCGCCAAAGTCGGCCTCGTTCCGGATTCCGGCGGCACCTGGCATCTGCCGCGGCTCGTCGGCATGGCGCGCGCCCGCGGCCTCGCGCTGCTGGCCGAGCCGCTGCCCGCCCGCAAGGCGGAAGAATGGGGCTTGATCTGGAAGGCGGTCGACGATGCCGCGCTGATGGACGAAGCGCACAAGCTCTGCGCGCATTTCGCCAGCGCGCCGACCTACGGCCTGTCGCTGATCAAGCGTGCGCTCAACGCCTCGACCGACAACACGCTCGACCAGCAGCTCGACCTCGAGCGGGACAGCCAGCGCGATGCGAGCCTCGCCCCCGACTATCAGGAAGGCGTGCAGTCGTTCATGAACAAGCGCAAGCCGAATTTCACCGGCCGCCGCCGCTAGAGTGGCGTCCGGCGAGGCCAGACCGCAGAAAACGCGACAATAATAAAGAGTCCGGGTTTACCGCCCTGCGGAACCTCGCTAAGGGCTACGCACCCTATCGTAAGGAGAGCGGCATGGCGCAGGCATTGCGGATTGGACTGGCCGGTTTGGGCGGCGTCGGCCTCGAAGTGGCGCGGCGGCTGATCCGCGGCGTTCCCGGTCTCACGCTTAACGCCGTCTCAGTCAGCGATCAGGACAAGGCGCGCCGCAACCTGCCAGAACTCGGTGCGATCCCATTCAAGGACCCGACCGCACTCGCCGACGACTGCGACGTGGTGGTCGAGATGCTGCCGCCTTCCTTGTTCCGTGACATCGCCATCAGCGCGATCGATCGCGGGCGCATCTTCATGCCGCTGTCGGTCGGCCAGTTGCTGCCGAACTGGGACCTGGTGGGGCGCGCCAAGGAGAAGGACGCGCGCATCCTGGTGCCGTCCGGCGCGCTGCTCGCGCTCGATGCGGTGCGCGCAGCCGCCGAAGGCGAGATTCGTTCCGTCAAGATGATCACCCGCAAGCCGCCGGGCGGCCTCGACGGCGCGCCGCATCTCGTCAACAACAACATCTCGGTGAAAAATCTCGATAAGCCGCTGCTGGTGTTTTCCGGCAGTGCCCGCGATGGCGTGAAGGGCTTTCCGGCGAATGTGAACGTCGCCGTGGCACTCAGCCTCGCCGGCATCGGGCCGGACCGCACGCAACTCGAGATCTGGGCCGATCCGGCGTTGACGCTCAACACGCATCGCATCGAAGTCGACGCCGACACCGCGCGTTTTTCCATGGCGATCGAGAACGTGCCGTCGGAAAATCCCCGCACCGGCAAAATCGTTGCGCTCTCCACTGTCGCAACGCTGCGCGGGCTCGTCTCGGAGTTGAAAGTCGGGACCTGACGGCAACGCCTTCATCTTCGATGCGGCGCGAAAAGGCATTGTTGCCTGCCGGCATTCTTGACACCCTAAAAGCGCGCCCCTAGCCTCTCGTTTGCGCACAAACAAACTCAAGTCCGGGATCAGGTGGAGATCATGATCAACATCAGGACTCGTTTGCTTCGTTATGCCACCCCGCTGCTCATCGCTTGCGCAGCATTCCAGACACCTGCCCACACCGAGGAAATCGCCGTCACGCAATGGGGCCAGAGCCTCTATGGCGCGCCGTTTGCCGTGGCAATGGACAAGGGCCTGTTCAAGAAGGCCGGCGTCGACATCACCGGCATCATCGGCTCCGCCGGCGGCGGCACCACGGTCCGCAACATTCTCGCCAATTCGACGCCGTACGGCGAAGTGGCGCTGCCGGCCGCGCTCGCCGCGGCACGGCAGGGACTCGATCTCGTCATCGTCAATGTCGGCACGCGCACCGTCGCTGAATCGACGCTCGTGACGATGCCGAATTCCGACGTGAAGGCCATTACCGACCTGGTCGACAAGAAAGTGGCGATCACATCGCCGAAGTCGTCGTCGGAAATGATCTTCCTGATGGAACTGAAGGCCAAAGGCATCGACGCCAGCAAAGTGACGCGCGTCGCCGCCGGTGGCTATCCGCCGGCGCTGACCATGCTCGAACAGGGCGCCGTGTCCGCCGCCGCGCTGATCGAGCCGCTGTCGATCATCCGCAAGGATCGCTATCGCACGGTCGCCGCAGCGAAGGACATCCTGCCGCCGATGACCACCTCGGTCGGCATCACCACGCGCGAATTTGCCCGCAGCAACGGCGACAAGCTACGTGCGATCATCGCCGGCCGCCGCGCCGCGGTCGAAGCAATCTATGCCAATCCGGACGAAACCGCAGCGATCCTGCAGAAGATGTGGAATTTCGATCCCGCCATCGCCAAAGAAGCGGTCCACAACATGATCGCACCAAAGATGTGGAGCCTCGGTGACTTCAACCGTGCCGAGCTCGACCGCACGGCAGACGGCCTGAAGCTGATCGGCGAACTCAAAGAGGATGTTGACTGGAACAAGCTGGTCGACCAGTCGTTCCTGCCCAACGATCTGCAACGCAAACTGTGAAAGCCGCATCCGACGGCGCCACGATCCACGCACAACTGCGCGGCGTCACGCGGATCTTTCCGCTGGCAACGGGCGCGGGCCTGCATGCGCTCGGTCCCGTCGATCTCGATCTGTGCCGCGGCGAATTCTTCGCCGTGGTCGGACCGTCCGGCTGCGGCAAGTCCACATTACTCGACGTGCTCGCCGGCCTGTCACCGCCGACCGAAGGCACCGCGACATTCGAGGACAAGCCAATCCACGGCGTGCCCGACGGCGTCGGGGTGGTGTTTCAGGAAGACGCGTCGTTTCCCTGGCTGACGGTTCGCGACAATGTCGCATTCGGCCTGCGCCGTGCGGGCGTCGATAGCGCCGAAACCACTAAACGCGTCGACTACGCGATCGGCTTCTTGGGGCTGCGCGATTTCGAACGCGCCTATCCGGCGCAATTGTCCGGCGGCATGCGCCAGCGCGTCTGCATCGCCCGCACGCTGGTGCTGCAACCGCGCCTCATCCTGCTCGACGAGCCGTTCGGCGCGCTCGACCAACAGACCCGCTTGCTGATGGGCGACGAATTGCTGCGGCTGTGGCGCGAAACCGGCGCGACGGTGCTGCTGATCACCCACGCGCTCGACGAGGCCGCGATGCTGTCGGATCGTGTCGGCGTCATGTCGGCGCGGCCGGGCCGTTTCATCGACATCGTCGACACCGAATGGCCACGCGATCGCGACAGCCGCATCGTTTCCGATCCGCGCTTCGGCGGCATCACCGCACGGCTGTGGGACAAGCTGCGGGTGGAATCCCTCAAGCTCATGGGCACGCGGCCGTGAAGCGCGGGCGTCTGACCCGCGAAGGCTGGATTCGCCTCGGGGTCGTGATGGTGTTCATCCTAGCTTTCGAGGCGCTATGCCGTCTCGGCGTGCTGCCGCGCACGGTGGTGCTGCCGCCCTCGGAGATGGCAACGAGCCTGTGGCACCTGCTCGATACCGGCGAATTCAACGCCGACATCATCTCGACGCTGCAGGATGTTGTGATCGCCTCGGCGCTATCGATCGCGCTCGGCTTTGCTATCGGCATCGCCATCCACGCGATCCCGCGTCTGCGCGCGACGCTGGAACCGCTGCTCGCAAGCTATTACGCGATCCCGACCTTCATGTTCTATCCGGTGTTCATCGTCGTGTTCGGGGTCAGCGACCGGGCGATCATCGCGATTGCGGTGTTGCTGTCGATCGTCGCGATGATCGCCTCGACGCTCACGGGTCTCGACCGCATTCCGCGCGTGTTGCGCAAGACCGCAGCGATGTACCGGATGGGCCTTGCCCGCCGCGCGCTGCTGATCGACCTGCCTGCCGCCGCGCCACATCTGTTCACCGGCATCAAGCTCGCCTTCGCCTACGCCTTCATCGGCGTGATTGCCTCGGAATTCATCCTCTCCGGCAAGGGCATCGGCTATCAGATCGCCTACGCCTACAATAATTTCGAGAACCGCAAGATGTACGGGCTCATGCTGCTCGTCATCATCGTCGCGACCGTCGCCAATGCGGTGCTCGACAGCATTGATCGGCGCCTGCAAAGCCGGCTGCAGCGGTGAGGCCCTGATGAGACGCCTCACCGATTTCGTCATCCTGCTGATCGGCATTGTCGCCGTATGGCAGATCCTGCACTGGATTGCCGGCGACATCGCCCTGACCTCGCCGCTCGACACCGTCGATCATCTCGCAAAGCTGATCGGCACCGAGCGGTTCTGGCTCAATGTGGCGGAAACCGCCCGCGCCTTCGCCGCCGCGGCGCTGATCTCACTGATCGGCGGTGTCGCACTCGGCGTGATGCTCGGTTTGAGCCGCACCTCCGCCATCGTCTCGGAGCCGATCCTGATCGCGCTCTATTCGCTGCCGAAGGTGACGCTCTACCCGCTCGTGCTCCTGTGCTTCGGCCTCGGCATTTCCGCCAAGATCGCGTTCGGAGCGATGCACGGCCTGATCCCGGTGACGATCTTCACCATGAAGGCGATCCTGCAGATCAAGCCGGTGTATTGGCGTACCGCCGAGACCATGCGGCTCACCGCCGGCCAGATGGCCTGGCACGTCGCCCTGCCCGCCGTCCTACCGGAGGTGATCGCCGGCGCGCGGCTCGGCTTCTCGCTGACCCTACTCGGCGTGCTGATCGGCGAAATGTTCGCCTCGCAGCGCGGCCTTGGCTTCATGATCACCAGCGCGATGGGGCTCGGGGATATTGCCACGATTATGGCCGTGGCCCTGTTCCTCTCGGTGTTCGCCGTGGGCGCCAATGCGCTGTTGCTACTGCTGGACCGGGCCGTACCGCGCTGATCCTTTGTATGCGCGCAAACGAACTTGCCTTGCCGGCCCGCAGCGCTATCATCGGCCGATCGCCCGATGTCGTGAGTGCCCTGTATGCTGGATCTTTACTCCGTCAATCACCTGATCGATCTCTGGCTCACCGAGGATATCGGTCACGGGGACCTTACCGCCCTGTCGATGATCGAAGCGGACGCCCAGGCCACCTTCCACATGAATGCGCGGCAGGACCTGTCGCTGGCCGGCATCGACGTCGCCGCCGCCTGCTTCAAGCGTTACGACCCGAACATCAAGGTCGAG
>JBQCFU010000630.1:0-4425 GCA_051958775.1 Pseudolabrys sp. | reverse complement strand
CACTCATACGATCTGTTCTTTCGGAAGCGCGTGGGGCGCTTCGGCGTCGCGCGCGGCGCGGATGAAGGCTCTGATCTTGTCGGGGTCCTTCTCGCCGGGCGCGCGTTCGACGCCGGACGACACATCGACGCCGGGCGCGTTCGTGATCGCGATCGCCTCGGCGACATTGGCGGCATCGAGACCACCGGACAACAGATACGGCACCGACAGATCGAGGCCGCGCAGCAGCGTCCAGTCAAAGGGCGTGCCGAGACCGCCGGGCCGCGTCGCATCGCGCGGCGGCCGCGCATCGAACAGCATCCGGTCGACGACTTTCTCGTACTGACGGATCGGCGCGAGATCGGCGCGCTCGGCGATCGGCAGCGCCTTCATCACCGGCAGACCGAACCGCGCACGCACAACCGCAACACGCTCCGGCGTTTCGGTGCCGTGCAGTTGCAGCATGTCAGGCGCCAGCGCGCCGATAATATCGTGCAGTTCGTCGTCACTGGCGTTCACGGTCAGCGCGACTTTTCCGACTTTCTGGCCAGTCAGGCCGGCCCCATGATCGCTCAACGCCTTGGCCGCGCTCAGACTGACATTACGCGGCGACGGCGGAAAGAACACGAAGCCGACGAGATCGGCGCCCGCGTCGATCGCCGCGTCCACCGTCTCGGGCGTATTCAGCCCGCAGATTTTCACCACCAACGCCATATCGTCCTGAACTGCCGTCCCGATCGATTGCCTCAGAGAAGGCAGCCCCGTCTCGTCCGTGAACCGGAAAACCGAAATCCGCCGCGCGGATAAAGGCCGATCCAGGGGGTCTGCCCGCGGGGGTTCTAGCCTGCCGGGGCGGCTTTGTCTGCCCTATCGGCAGCCAGCCGCTGCCACACCAGAACCGCGGCAGCAAAGTCCTCGACCGCCGTACCGGCGGACTTGAACACGGTGATTTCGCGCTGGGTCCGCCGTCCCTTGGCCTTTTTCCGGCACAATTCGAACAGATCGCCCTGCACATCGGCCGCCTTGATGACCTTGCGGCGCAGCGGCCCGGTGAGGTCACCTGCTTCCTTCAGCGCGCCGCGGGTATCGACATAAAGCCGGCCGCGGGTCAGCACGCGATCGTCTGCCTCGCGCATCTTTGGCGTGAAGCTGCCGACCAGATCCACATGGGTCCCGGGCTTGAGCCAGTCGCCCTTGAGCACCGGCGCGGTCGCGAGCGTCGCACAGGAGACGATGTCGGCCTGCCGCACCGCTTCTTCCAGATCGTCGGTGACGTCGATGGCGATGCCAGACGCAGCGAGCGCAAACGCGGTCGAGATCGCGCGCGCCCGGCCGCGGTTCCACAGCGTCACGCGTTCGATCGGCCGCACCGCCGCATGCGCGCGGATGAGATGCGGCGCCAGCGCGCCGGCGCCGATCATGACGAGATGCTTGGCATCCTTGCGTGCGAGGAAACGCGCAGCGAGCGCCGAGGCCGCACCGGTGCGCCACGCGGTGAGCACACGGCCGTCGATCACCGCGAGCGGCTCACCACTCTCGCCCGACAGCAGCAGATACTGCCCATAGAGCGAGGGTTTCCCGAACTTGGTGTTGTCCGGCAGGATCGTCGCAATCTTGCAGCCGATGAAGCGCGCATCCTGCGCGGCTTCTTTATTTTGGGTGCGATCTTTTCGGAAAACCGCTTCACACTTTTCCGGATCACGCCCCATCCCGGTCCAGGCCGGCATGATCAGCATGGTGCCGTCGGCGCCCGGCTGCGGGATCGTGTGATGATGCCGCATCGGCACCGTGATGTCGGCACGAAACGCCGCATCGAGCGCGTCGATCAAAGCCGCGTGGTCGAGCGCATGATCGATATCGGCTGCCGTAACGATACGCAAAACAAACGCTCCGCTT
The DNA here is from genome assembly GCA_051958775.1 of Pseudolabrys sp. Classification (GTDB taxonomy): domain Bacteria; phylum Pseudomonadota; class Alphaproteobacteria; order Rhizobiales; family Xanthobacteraceae; genus Pseudolabrys. The sequence continues at coordinate 2,550 of JBQCFU010000630.1, read as the reverse complement.
AGACCGGCGGCAGCATCGGCGCCTGCGTCGGCACTGGCGACGTGGGCTGGGGTTTGCGCTCCATCTCGCGACGACGCAGTTCATGAACTTCTGCATTGAGCCGGCGCAACTGGCCGTCGAGCCGGCGCGCGGCGCGACGCCAGCGCCCCTGCCGCAACCAGGCGGCCATACCGCCGAGCAGCACACCCCGCACCACGAGGATGAAGATCAAAACAAACAGCGGCACTGCTACCGCATAGGCCGGATTCGCCGCATCAAACGGGTCAAACGACAAGGTCACGACCTGCCGGTTGGCGACGGCGAACATCACCAGCAGGAGAACGATCGGGATCAGGATGATGGCCACGAGGGCTTTGCGGAGCATCGGGGCCTCTTGTCGGCGGGGCGGCGCGCGGCGTTACAACCCCGAATTGCTTGTCAGTTATCGCGCATGATCCGATCCGAAAACCGGTTCCCGCTTTTCGGGATCATGCTCCTAATCGTCGTCGTCCGCGGACAAGTCGCCGGCGAAATCCTTGTTCAGGCGCGCGCGCATTTCCTTGCCGGTCTTGAAGAACGGCACGGATTTCTGCTCGACCGACACATGGTCGCCGGTGCGCGGATTGCGTCCCGTGCGCGCCGGGCGATGCTTCACCGAAAATGCGCCAAATCCGCGCAATTCGACACGGTCGCCCTTTGCCATGGCGGCGGTGATTTCGTTGAGGATCGCGTTGACGATGTTTTCGACGTCGCGCTGATACAGATGCGGATTCTGCGCGGCGATCTTCTGCACAAGCTCGGATTTGATCATCGGGGTACTGCTGTCCAAAGCCTGATGGCAGGAAGGGCTTGAGCCAGTTGAACTAATTGGGGGCCGAAGGGTGCCAAAGCGCCAACAGACCGTCAAGGTTCAGTCGCTCGATAGCTTGCACCGCACCCCAGGCCTCCAGACGCCGCGCAAAGCTGCTCAGCCCGACGGCATCGAACACGAAAGCCGCCGTATGAAGGAACGTGAGGTCGCCAAACCGCGGCTCCAGCTTGTAGTCACGCACCGGGGTATCGACCGGCACCTTCTTTTCCTTTTCCAGCCAGGCCACGGCGGTCTTTTCGTCGCCGAGCGCATCAATCAGATGCAGCCCGATCGCCTGCCGGCCGGTGAACACGCGGCCGTCGCTGACGCGCGCCAGCGTCGGATCATCCATTTTACGGCGATCCTGGACCAGCCCTTTGAACCAGGCGAACGAATCCATGACGATGGATTCGAGCGCCGCGCGGGCCTCGGGGCTCGTCGGCTCGAAGCCGTTCGGAGCCGCCTTCAGCGGCGCCGATTTCACTTCCTCGACCTTCACGCCGACGGTCTTCAGGATCTCGGTGAAATTCGGGTACTGGAACAGCACGCCGATCGAGCCGACCAGCGAGGTGTCCGAAGCGACGATGTGATCGGCCGCCATGGCCGCGATATAGCCGCCCGAGGCCGCGAGGCCGTCGACGACGACCACCATCGGCTTTTTCTCCTGCACCTCGCGCAGCGCCTTGAACAGTTGCTCGGCGCCCGCGGTGGTGCCGCCGGGGCTGTTGATGTGAACGATCACGGCCTTGGCCTGCGACTTGGCCAGCCGCTCCAAAGCCTCGACACGGTCCTGATCGCTGCGGATCAGACCGGTGATCTGGATGCGGGCGATGCTGCCGCTCGCTTCCGCGATCGGGCTGCCGCGCCAGAATCGCGCGCCGAGGCCGACGATCGCAACCAGTGCGACCACCACCGCAGCCACACGCCAGAAGGTCAGTTTGCGCCGCATGCGGCGGCGATCGACGATGGTATCGGCATCAAGCGACATGGCGCACCGTCATCAGGAATCACGAAAAACAAACGATCTCCCTCCGTATAGCGGAGGGAGATCGCAGGGTCGACCGGACTGCCGCCACCACTCGCGTACCGGAACCGCAAGACCGGTTCCCGATAGCGCGGCGGACGGCGGCATTCCATGATTACTCTTCGCCCTTCTCCTTGTCGGAGCGCTGCTTGAGCGCCGCGCCGAGGATGTCGCCGAGCGACGCGCCGGAATCCGACGAGCCGTACTGGGCGATGGCTTCCTTCTCTTCCGCGACTTCGAGCGCCTTGATCGAAACGCCGACCTTGTGGGTCTTGCGGTCGAACTGGGTGACGCGCGCGTCGAACTTCTGGCCGACCTGGAACCGGTCGGACCGCTGATCGGCGCGATCGCGGGCGAGGTCGCCGCGCTTGATAAAGGTGACGACGTCGGTGCCGACGATCTTCACGTCGAGACCGGCTTCCTTCACGTCGATCACTTCGCAGGTGACCACGTCACCCTTCTTCATCTCGCCAGCCACGCCGGAGGCCATCGGGTCGCCGCCGAGCTGCTTGATGCCGAGGGAGATGCGCTCCTTCTCGACGTCGACGTCGAGAACCTGCGCCTTGACCATGTCACCCTTCTTGTACTCGTCGATGACCTGCTCGCCCGGACGCTTCCAGTCGAGATCGGACAGATGCACCATGCCGTCGACATCGCCGTCGAGGCCCAGGAACAGGCCGAATTCGGTCTTGTTCTT
>JBQCFU010000629.1:0-2631 GCA_051958775.1 Pseudolabrys sp. | reverse complement strand
GGCAGGATCGTCGAGATCGAGATCGTCGCCGACCCCGAGCGCCTGGCGCAGCTCGACATCACGGTCCTTTAAGCGGCGTATCGTCGCTGCGCTTTCCAGCACGAGAGGAGCCATAGGCATGGGACTGCAGATCGGCGATACCGCCCCGGATTTCGAAGCCGAAACCACGGAAGGCAAGATCCGCTTTCACGACTGGATCGGCGACAAGTGGGCGGTGCTGTTCTCGCACCCCAAGGACTTCACGCCGGTCTGCACCACCGAGCTCGGCTACATGGCGCGGATCAAGCCGGAGTTCGACAAGCGCGGCGTCAAAATCATCGGCCTGTCGGCCGACCCGGTGGACCGTCACTCCAAATGGGCCGAGGACATCAAGGAGACGCAGGGTTTCGCCCCGAACTATCCGATGATCGGCGACCCCGACCTCGCGGTCGCCAAGGCCTATCATATGCTGCCGGCCTCCGCGTCCGGCGATCCGTCGAAGCGCACGGCGACCGACAACCAGACGGTCCGCAACGTGTTCGTCATCGGCCCGGACAAGAAGATCAAGCTGATCCTCGTCTATCCGATGTCGACCGGCCGCAACTTCGACGAAGTGCTGCGCGTGATCGACTCGCTGCAGCTCACCGCCAAGCACAAGGTCGCGACCCCCGCCCAGTGGAAGCAGGGCGAGGACGTGATCATCGGCGGCTCGGTTTCCGACGACGACGCCAAGAAGCTCTTCCCGCAGGGCTGGAAGGCGCCGAAGCCGTATATCCGCATCGTCCCGCAACCCAAGTGATGCGGCCCAAGTAACGCGGGCGGCGTCACCAAACCGGCTTGCTCCCGGGCAGGCTTGAACTAAAAAGGGCGCGGCGCGAGCTGCGCCCTTTCCTGTCTGGCGAATGCGAGGTGACATGCTCGAGGATGCTTACGACCAACCGGCCTATGCCCACTTCCTCAGCATCAAGATCACCCACGTCTCGGCCGACCGCCTGACCGCGGAAATGACGGTCACCGAAAACCATGCGAACCGCAACGGCGTGCTGCATGGCGGCGCACTGATGTCGCTTGCCGACAATCTCGGCGGCACCGCCGCCACCGCGAACCTTGCCTCCGGCCAGGCCACCACGACGCTGGAGAGCAAGACGAACTTTTTCGCCTCGATCGCCGTTGGTGACACGGCGTTCGCCGAATGCACGCCGCTGCATCGCGGCAACAAGACCATGGTGTGGCAGACGCGCGTGTCACGCGGCGATGGCAAGCTCGCCGCCGTCGTCACGCAGACGCAGATGATTTTGGAAAAGCGAAACCGCTGATCAGCGGACACAGTGAAAGACGATGGCCGCACGCGACACCCGCTCCGCTCCCGCCGTCGCTCCTGCCATCGTCTGGTTTCGCGACGACCTGCGGCTAAACGATCATCCGGCGCTGACCGCAGCGGCAAAAACCGGCGCGCCGCTCGTCTGCCTTTATGTGCTCGACGACAACAGTCGCGGATTACGATCGATGGGCGGCGCCGCGCGCTGGTGGCTCGCGCAATCGCTGCGCGCGCTTGATGAAGCTCTGCGCGAGCACGGCCAGCGGCTGGTGCTGCGCCGCGGAGCCGCCGCCGAGATCGTCCCGAAACTCGCCGCCGAGATCGGCGCCGATCGCGTCCACTGGAATCGCCGCTACGATCAGCCGGGCCGCACGGTCGACGCGAACGTCATCAACGCCCTGAAGGCCGACGGGATCGGCGGCAGCACCTTCGCAGGCAATCTGCTCGCCGAACCCGGCACCGTCACCGGCAAGGAGGGCGGACCGAAAGTCTTCACGCCGTTCTGGAAGCGGCTGCGCGCGCTCGAGCCGGGCAAGCCCCTACCCGCACCGCGCAAGCTTGCAGCGCCGCCCGATCTGCGCAGCGACCGGCTCGAGGACTGGGCGCTCGAACCGTCGCACCCCAACTGGGCGCGCGGGTTTCGCGATCTCTGGACGCCCGGCGAAACCGGCGCGCGGCAACGGTTGCGCGCCTTCCTCAAGGGCATCGCCGGCTATGGCAGCGATCGCGACCGGCCCGACCGTGATGCGACCTCGCAGCTCTCGCCGCATCTGCGGTTCGGCGAGATCAGTGTGGCGGATATTTTTCACGCCGCGCGCTTTGCCGCCGACGAACATCCGGCAGTGTCGTCCGACATCGAGAAATTCCTGAGCGAACTCGGCTGGCGCGAATTCTCCTACCACCTGCTCTATCACCATCCGACACTGGCGACAGCTAATCTGCAGCAGCGCTTCGACGACTTTCCCTGGCGGCGCGACATCAAGGCGTTGCATGCCTGGCAACGCGGTCTCACCGGCTATCCGATCGTCGACGCCGGCATGCGCCAGCTCTGGCAGACCGGATGGATGCACAACCGCGTGCGGATGGTCGCGGCGTCATTCCTCATCAAGCATCTGCTGCTGGACTGGCGGCGCGGCGAAGCATGGTTCTGGGACACGCTCGTCGACGCCGATCCGGCGAACAATCCGGCGAGCTGGCAATGGGTGGCCGGAAGCGGCTCCGACGCCGCACCCTATTTCCGCATCTTCAATCCGGTGTTGCAGGGCGAGAAGTTCGATCCGCGCGGCGATTATGTCCGGCACTGGGTGCCGGAGATCGCAGCGCTACCGGATGAA
>JBQCFU010000628.1:0-2383 GCA_051958775.1 Pseudolabrys sp. | reverse complement strand
CGGAACGCCTTGGTCCGTGACAGGCCGAGCGCACGTGCCGCCTCCTGCACGCCGACCGGGACGCCGGCGAGCCCGGTGATGGCGTTGCGCAGCACCGGCAGCATCGAATAGAGCGCCAGCGCCAGCACCGATGGGAGGAATCCCAGCGCGGAAAATTCGAAACCGAGTAGCGTGCCGGTCAGCGCTGAGAGCGCCAGCAGCAGCGGATAGAACAGCGTCAGCAGCGCGAGGCCGGGGACGGTCTGGATCACGCCGGCGGCGCCGAGCAGCGTCGCGAGCAGCACCGGCCGGCGCAGCGCGAAAACTGCCAGCGGCACGCTCACGCCGAGGCCGAGCGCCATCGCCGTCATGCTCACCAGCACGTGGCTGCCCAGATAATCGGGGAGACGGGCGAACGCGTCGGCCAAACGCGAATCGAGCGGGATTTGCAGCGCCATCGTCCGCGATGATGCGGCTGATTGCATTCGCGCGGCAAGCCGTTACTTTTGCCCGTGGCCCGGTGCTCTCGGGCGGGGGACGTCCGAGTGGTTGCCGCGGTTTCGCTTCAGCACGTCGATATTGTGTTTCGTCTGGCCGGTGGCGGCGAATATCGCGCCGTAAGCGAAGCGTCGCTGGAGGTCGCGGATGGCGAGTTCGTCGCCATTGTTGGACCGACCGGCTGTGGCAAGTCCACGCTGCTCAATGCGGCAGCCGGGCTTCTGGCGCCGGCGACCGGCGAGGTCCGTATTTTCGGCGAGCGGCTTGCGGCGCTCAACCGCCAGGCCGGCTATCTGTTCCAGGCCGATGCGCTGTTTCCCTGGAAGACCGCGCTGGAGAATGTGGCAATCGGGCTCGAGATCGCCGGCACCTCGCAGACGGAGGCGCGGTCGCGCGCTCGCGACTGGCTCGGTCGCGTGGGTCTTGCGAATTTCGGCGACCGCTATCCGCACATGCTGTCCGGCGGGCAGCGCAAGCGCGTCGGCCTCGCCCAAGTGCTGATCCGCGATCCGAAGATCCTGCTGATGGACGAGCCGTTCGGTCCGCTCGATGCGCAGACCCGGCAGATCATGGGTAATCAACTGCTCGACCTGTGGAGCGCCGATCGCAAGGCGGTGCTGTTCGTCACCCACGATCTCGAAGAGGCAATCGCGCTGTCGGATCGCGTCGTCATCATGTCGGCGGGCCCGGCGGCGCATATCATCGGCGACTGGCGCATTCCGCTGTCACGGCCGCGCGACATCGCCGAGATCAAGCTCGATCCGGCTTTTCACGATATACATCGCGAGATCTGGGACAAGCTCAAGACCGCAGTGATGAAGGGCTATGTTCGCACCGCAGGTGGTGCAGGAGATGGCGCATGAGTCGTTGGACGCTCACCGCGTTGCAGGTGCTGGTCGGCGTCGCCGTCATCCTGCTGTGGCACATCCTGAGCACCTATCCGGTGTTCGGCGTGATGTTGCTGCCTCCGTTCTTCTTCTCGAATCCGGTCGATGTCGCCGCACGCATCGTCAAATGGTTCGTCGAGGGGACGATCTGGAAGCATCTGTGGGTGACGCTCACGGAATCCGCGCTCGCCTTCATCATCGGCTCGGTCGGTGGCGTGCTGGTCGGCTTCTGGTTCGCGCGGCAGCCGCGCACCGCCGCGGTATTCGATCCTTATGTGAAGATGGCCAATGCGCTGCCGCGCGTGGTGCTGGCGCCGATCTTCACGCTGTGGCTTGGGCTCGGCATCTGGTCGAAGGTCGCGCTCGGCGTGACGCTGGTGTTCTTCATCGTCTTTTTCAACGTCTATCAGGGTGTCAAGGAAGTGAGCCAGACCGTGCTCGCCAATGCGCGCATGCTCGGCATGAACGAGCGGCAGCTGATGCGCCATGTCTACTGGCCGTCGGCGCTGTCGTGGATGTTCTCCTCGCTGCACACGTCGGTCGGCTTCGCGGTAGTGGGCGCAGTGGTGGGCGAATATCTCGGCTCGGCCGCCGGCCTTGGCTATTTGATCCTGCAGGCGGAGGGATCGCTCGACGTCACCGGCGTGTTCGCCGGCATTGTGGTGCTTGCGGCCTTCGTCATCGTCATCGATTGGGGTGTAACGCTCGCGGAGCGGCGGCTCCTGGCCTGGCGGCCTGTCGCGGTTGAGATGCAGCCGTGATAACCTTGCTTCGAGCGGGCTAGCTGGCGGGAGGATGACATGGCGCCGATGCGACTGTTCCTGGCGACCCTTGCGGCAGCCCTTGACCTCGTGGGCGCCGCGCAGGCTCAGGCGCCGGAAAAGCGGCAGGTTACACTCGGCGTCGGCGGCAAGACCGCGCTCTACTATCTGCCGCTGACGATTGCCGAGCGGCTCGGCTACTTCAAAGAGCAAGGCCTCGACGTCACCATCAACGACTTCCGCGGCGGTGCCCAGTCG
>JBQCFU010000627.1:0-10021 GCA_051958775.1 Pseudolabrys sp. | reverse complement strand
CGCGTCGGCGCTCTGCTGGCACAGCGCAAGACACCGATCGAGATCGTCGGTGTCGCGACCCTCGACACCCCGGAAGCGCGGGCTCTGATCCCAGCGGGCGTGACGTTCCTTGGCGAGCCGGACCAGCTCACAAAACTCAATCCGGACCTCGTGGTCGAAGCCGCCGGCCGCGCCGCCATCGACCGCTGGGCCCCTGCTGCTCTCGCTGCCGCCCCGGCGATGATCATGGCCTCGACCAGCGCCTTCACCGACGATGCACTGCTGCCGCGGCTCACGGCGATTGCCGAGCAGCATGGCAGCCGCATCCTCATTCCATCCGGCGCGATCGGCGGCATCGATGCGCTCGCCGGCGCCGCAGTGCTGCAACTCGATGACGTGCTGCACCAGATCGTGAAGCCGCCCGTCGCCTGGAAGAACACGCCGGCCGAAAAGCTCATCGATCTCGACGCGCTGCGCGAACGCACCGTGTTCTTCTCCGGCACCGCCCGCCAAGCCGCCAGCCAGTATCCGCAGAACGCCAATGCAACCGTCGTCACCTCGCTCGCCGGCATCGGCCTCGAGAAGACACGCGTCGAACTCGTCGCCGATCCGGCCGCGAAGACCAACGGTCACCGCATCGTCGCAAGCGGCGGTTTCGGCCGGATGGTGATGGAGCTGCAGAACAACGCGCTGGCGACCAATCCGAAGTCATCGGAATTGACCGCGCTCAGCCTGGTGCGGCTGATCGAGAACCAAGTCAGAACGGTCGTGATTTAGCGTTTTTTGACGCTGTCCGGCGCGGCCGCCTCGTCCATCAGCCACACCTGTGTGCCGTCGCTGCGGGCATACGTCGCCGGCAGATCATCGCCGGCAAACACCCGTTCGACCATCGGCCGCTTCTCCGCGCCAGTGACGAGAAAGAGCATCTCGCGGGTCGACGCCAGCGCCGGAAACGTCAATGTGACGCGCGGCACGAACGGTGCGAGCTTGGCTTCATTGACGCCGACAACCCAGCGGTCACGCTCGTCGAGCCCCTCGCCGTGGGGAAACAGCGACGCCGTGTGTCCGTCGGAGCCGAGGCCCATCAGCACCATGTCGAACAGCGGCTTCCTGGGATCGAGCTGCGACGATCCGTAAAACTGCTTCAGGTCGTCCTCATAATGCCGCGCGGCATCATGCGGATCGCGCAGTTGCGTCGGCATCACGTGGATGTTGTCGGGCGGGATCGGCAAGTGATTGAGGAATGCGGCGCAGGCCATGCCGGCGTTGCTGCGCTCGTCCTCAAGCGGCACGAACCTGTCATCGCCCCAGAACCAGTGAATTCGCTCCCACGGCACCGTGCTGCGATACGGCTCTTCCGCGAGCCGCCGATAAACAGGTTTCGGAGTCGAGCCCCCGGTGAGACAAATCGCAATCCGGCGTGGCGCCTCGGCGATGCGGGCAACAATCCGCGTTGTCGCCGCATCGACCACCGCTGCCAGATCGGGAACGACGACCACCGAACGGCGTCCGGCAGGAACAGGCGCTTGTGTCATACGATCATTTCATTTTTTGCCGGGACGCGGCGCTTCGATATGGCCGCCAAATCCCTTGCGCATCGCCGAGAGCACCTTGTCCGCGAAGCTGTGCTCCTGGCGCGAACGGAAACGGGCATAAAGTGCCGCCGACAGCACCGGAGCCGGCACGGCCTCGTCGATCGCCGCCATGATGGTCCAGCGGCCTTCGCCGGAATCCTCCACATGGCCGGAATAGGCGTCGAGCTTCGGATCCTGCGCGAGCGCGGCTGCCGTCAGATCGAGCAGCCATGAGGTCACGACGCTGCCGCGACGCCAGGTTTCGGCGATCGCCGCCACATCGAGATCAAGGCGATGCTCTTTCGGCAAACCTTCACCTGCTGCGTTGCGCAGGATATCGAAGCCCTCGGCAAAGGCCTGCATCATTCCGTATTCGATGCCGTTGTGGACCATCTTCACGAAATGACCGGCACCGTTCGGACCGACGCGGTGATAGCCGAGTTCGCCCGCCGCTGGCGATGCGTTGTCGCCACTGGTGCGCGGGATGGTTCCCAGCCCCGGCGCCAGCGCACGGAAAATCGGATCGAGACCGGCGACGACCTTCTCGTCGCCACCGATCATCATGCAGTAGCCGCGTTCCAGGCCCCAGACGCCGCCGCTGGTGCCGACATCGACGTAGTTGAGCCCGCGCTGCTTCAAGATTGCAGCGCGGCGGATGTCATCTTGCCAAAACGTATTGCCACCATCGATGATGATGTCGCCGGCATCGAGCAAACCAGCGAGCGTATCGATCGCCGTCTCGGTCGCTCCGCCTGCAGGCAGCATCACCCAGACAGCCCGCGGCTTCGCGAGCTGACGCACCAGATCGGCAAGGTCCGTGGCCGCGGATGCACCATCAGCGGCGACCGCTTCCACGGCCTTGCGATCGCGATCGAAGACGACCGCCGCGTGGCCATGACGCAGCAGGCGGCGGACGATATTGGCGCCCATCCGCCCGAGACCGATCATCCCAAGCTGCATCACGTCCTCCTTAGTCCAATGCGCGCGTCAAAGCAACTTCAAGCTCCGGCAAACCTTTCGCGGCGCCGCCGCGCAGATGGACGCGCAACGCACGCCGCCCGCGTTCCGTCAGCACCTCGAAATCGCCGGTCGCCTGCGCCGCCTTCAACTGGCCGAAGCTGATCTTGGCGCCCGGAATGGCGAGATCGTTCGGATCGTCCGCTGTGATCTCAAGGAACACGCCGCTGTTCGGGCCGCCCTTGTAGGCTTGTCCGGTCGAATGCAGGAAGCGGGGTCCGAATCCAACGCAGGTCGCCACATGATGACGATCGCGCAGCGCCAACCGCAGCTTTTGCAGCCGGCCCTCGGTCTCCGCGTTCTGCGCGATGTAAGCCAGGATCGCCGTATAGTCGCCGGCCTTCACGCGGCCGAAATGTGCCTTCAGCCAGCTCTCCACCGTGTTGCCAGCACCGGCCGCGCGCAACGCCACCGCATTGGCCTCGTCGGTGAAAAGAGCGATCCCATTCGCAGAAAACACCGGCGTCTGCTCCGGCAGTTTGCCGTCGCGCTCCAGCGCCGTGGTCAGCGCCCGCGCCTTGACTTTGCTCGCCTCGACATCCGGCTGGTCGAATGGATTGATACCGAGCACTGCACCAGCAACCGCCGTCGCAAGCTCTAACCGGACGAACTCCTGCGCGATCTGCTCAGGCTGCTTCAGGCTGATGTCCGCAAGCGGATGTCCCGCCTGCGTCAGCGCCGCGAGCGCGGCATCAGGTGCGCCCGATACCGCGCCGAGCCGCAGATTGATGAAGAAGCGATCCTTGCCGTAGGTGCCCAGTGCCGCAATCGGTTCGCCTTCAAGCGGGATCAGCGCTTTTCCATTCTTGCCGGTGGATTCGGCAATCAACTGCTCCGCCCAGGCGCCGAAGCTGCCAAGCGTCGATGCTGCAACGATCGTCACCTTATCACGACCGGCAAGCGCAGCCTCACCGAGCGCGAGGCCCAATTGGACCGCCGGATTGTCGGCCGGCGGCACGTCGGCCCCGCAACTGCGCAGCATAGTCGCCGCCGCCTGCAACAGCTTCTCGACATTGAACCCGGCCACTGATGCCGGCACCAGACCGAACGGCGACAGCACCGAATAGCGACCGCCGATGCTCGGCTCGCCGTGAACGATCTGACGGAAACCATCGCGCTTCGCGACCGCTTCCAGTTGGGAATTCGGATCAGTGACCGCGATGAAGTGCTTGCCGGCGTCGGCCTTGCCGATCTTGCTGACAACGGCGGCAAAGAAATAGGCGAGCAGCATGTTCGGCTCGATGGTCGAGCCGGACTTGCTGGAAACGATGAACAACGTCTTGCCGAGATCGATCGCCTTTTCGATTGCGGCGATCTGTTCCGGATCGGTGGAGTCGAGCGTCAACAGCTTGGGAAAGCCCGCTTGCGGCATGAAGGTGCGCGCAAGCACTTCCGGCCCGAGGCTCGATCCGCCCATACCGAGCAGAACCGCGTGGGTGAAGCCGGCGCTGCGGATATCGCTCGCCAGACGGCGGTAGAGATCAAGCTGCTGCTGCGCCTGACCGACGCTGTCGAGCCAACCGAGCCAGCGGGCTTCGTCCGCACCGGTCCACACCGACGCATCATGGGCCCACAAGCGACGCACCAGACCCTGCGCGCGCCACGTTTCGGTGCGCTGCTTCACCTTTTCGGCGAGATCAGCCGGCAGCGTGAGCGTTTGCGGATCGATCGTATCGCCAAGCACCTTGGCGCGCTTGCGCGCGACCGCACCGAACAGGCCGTCGGCGGCATCAGCAAACAGCCGCACGCCATCCTGCTCCAGCTTGGCAGTGATGTCGTCGAGCGAAATCCCCGCCTTGGCCACAGCGGCGAGCACCCGCTCCGCTTCGTCGACATTCTGCGTCAGCGTGTCGGCAACTTCGCCGTGATCGCGGAAAGCCTCCAACGTTCCCGTCGGCATGGTGTTGACGGTGTCGGGGCCGATCAGCTCCGCCACATACAAGACGTCGCTGTACGCCTTGTTCTTGGTGCCGGTGCTGGCCCACAGCAACCGCTGCGGCCGCGCGCCCTTGGCCTTGAGCTTGTCCCAGCGCGCGCCCGAAAACAGGCGCTGATAGTCGCGATAGGCGAGCTTGGCATTGGCGATCGCCGTCTTGCCTTGCAGCGCCGCCAGATCCTGCTTCGCCTGCGCCGAGCCGGCCGCGGCAATGGCCTTATCAAGCTGGGCATCGACCACGCTGTCGATCCGGCTGACGAAGAAGCTCGCCACGCTGGCGACGCGGCTGATATCGCCGCCCTTCGCCGCAAAGGCTTCAAGCCCGGTCAGATAGGCTTCCACCACCTCGCGATAGACCGCCTGCGCGAACAGCAGGGTGATATTGATATTGATGCCGTCGCTCAGCAGCGTACGGATCGCGACCAGCCCCGGCTTGGTCGCCGGCACCTTGATCATCACATTGGGCCGGTCGCACTGCGCCCAAAGACGGCGCGCCTCGGCGATTGTCCCCTCGGCATCCATCGCCAGATAAGGCGAGACTTCGAGGCTGACAAAGCCGTCCGCGCCCTTGGTCTGGTCATAGACCGGACGCAGCACTGCAGCGGCGTTCTGGATATCCTCAACCGCCAGCGCCTCGAACAGATCGGTGGCGGAGCGATCGCCGGCGGCGAGCAGATTCCGCACGCCCTCGTCATACTCCGTCGAGCCGCCGACTGCTTTCTCGAAGATGGCCGGATTGGAGGTCACGCCGCGCACGCCGTCCTCGTCGACGAGCCGCTTCAGACCGCCCTTGGCCGTGAAACCCCTGTCCAGGAAGTCCAGCCAGACCGACTGGCCGTGCTGCTGCAACTTGATCAAGGGATTCATGGCCGTCCTATCCTGTCTGTTTGCGTGTCCCGCGCGCCAACGCCGGCGCGCGGGACCGCAAGGTTCATCACGCGTGCTTGCGCACCTTCGGCAATACTTCCTTACCGAGCAATTCCATACAACGATCCCATTCGTCAAAACGGAACCGAAGATCGAAGACGATGTGGTCGATACCGACCTCGAGGTATTTCTCCACGTCCTTTACGACATCATCAGGGCTGCCGACCATGAAGGAGCCTTCCAGGTCCTGCCAGGTCTGGAACGAGCCGGATTCCGGCTTGACCCAGAACTTCTGGGAATTGGCGTTCTTGATCAGGCCGTCGACGCTCACTTTCTTGAGAGCGGTCTCGCGGTCGACGTCGATGCTGGTGATCGGGATGCAGCCTTCCAGCAGACGCGGACGGCCCGCCGCCTTGGCATCCTCGCGGAGCTTCGCCACCCGCTTCTTGTAGGTCGGCAGCGTGATGCGGCCGGGGAACCAGCCGTCGCAGAAGTCGAGCGCACGACGCACGGACGCCGGCGTGCCGCCCGCGTACCAGATCGGATGCGGCTTCGTCGCCCGCGGCTTAAAGCCGACATCAGCGTTCTTGTAGTATTTGCCCTCGAACGAGAAATGATCGTCGGTCCAGGACCGGCGCAGAATTTCCACCTGCTCCTTGGCGACCTCGTCGCGCGGCCAGTCGGTCATGCCGAGCGCGTCGAACTCCACCTGAAAGTTGCCGATGCCGAGGCTGAGGATCAGCCGGTCGCCGGCCATGTATTGCAGCGAGTTGATCATCAGCGCGAGCAGCAGCGGATGACGATGCGGGATCAGCGAGCCAAAGCCGAGCTGAATTTTCGAGGTCACCGCGCCTATCGCCGACAGCACGACGAACGGATCGATAAAGGTGTTGTCGGTGCCTTCCATACCGTGCGGATGAAACACAAGGTGGTCGCGCACAAACACCGAATCGAAGCCCAGCGCTTCCGCCTTGCGGGCGCCTTCGAGCAGCTTGTCCTTGCTGCAGTTCGGGCCGAAATGCGGTAGCAGCAATCCATATTGAGTGGCCATAACCGATATTTCCTCCTGAGGGGTCGGACCGCGCCTCGGCGGCCGACAGGTTGCTTCTTGATCGATTCAGCAGAACGGGTGCGCGACGTTGCCGCCACGCCATCGTTCATCTGTCTTCGCGAGACTCGACGCGTTCGTAACGCAGATAGGTGTCGTACCAGTCGACGATCTGCGGCGTGACCACATCGAAATACTGATCGTAGGCTTTGTAGTGAGATGTCTCCTTCTGAAGGATCAGCTTCTTCGGCTGACCCGCCTTCTCGTAGAGCCGGAAGGTCTGGTCTTCCGGCGTCACCGCATCGCCCTCGGTCGAAATGAACAGGATCGCGCGCGGCGCAATCGCCGCGACGAAATCCTCCGGGACGAATTCCATGATCGCATCGGCGCAGCGCAGCGGCACCGTTTCCGGGATCCGTGAATCGACATCCTTCTTCACGGCGGTCTGGCCGCGCTCCGGAGTCACCACCATGATGTCCTGGCGCGGATTGACCATCTCGCTCTGGCCGTCGAGCACACGCTTCTTGCGGTCTGCTTCGAGGCGCTGCTGGAATGCGATCCACTCGTATTCACGGCGCATGCTGCGCAGCCAATCGCGTCCGCTGGCAAAGGCGTAGTTGCTGACCACGCATTTCACGCGCTGATCGACCGCCGCCACATAGATCGGCACGGCCCCGCCGGTACCGCCGGATCCGAACAGGCCGATCCGATTCGGATCGACCTCGGCGCGCGTCTGCATATAGGTGATGGCGTTGCGGATATCCTCCGCCTGACGCTGCGGCATCACCAAACCCTTCTCGCCCTCGCTATCGCCGAAGCCGCGATAATCGAAAACGAGCACGGCGTAGCCGGCCGCCGTGAAGCTCTTGTGATACCGCTCATAGAGCTTGGCATCATGCAGACCGAGCCAGCCCGGCCCCTGCACGATCGCCGGCCACGGGCCCTGCCCTTCGTCGGGCAAGCGCAGCACGCCGTGCAGCTTGCATCCCTCACTGTAGAAATGGACCGTCTGCTGTCTCACCAAAAAGCTCCCTTGCAACTTTGTTCTTTGCTTAACGAAACGTCAGCGCGACACCACCGGCGACTGCCGCGCCAGCGCGCGCGAAATCTGCGCTGCGGCCGCACGGACATGGCGGATGAAACCATCCACCTTCTTCTTGTCGTCCCACATCTTGCCGGTGCCGACGAGACTGATGCTGGCGAAGGCCTTGCCGTGCCGCGCGATCGGCACCGCGAGACCGACCCGGTTCGGCGCGACCTCGCCGCGCGTCAGAGCGTAACCGGCTTCGCGAATATCTTTGATCTGCGCACGGAATTCGTGCCAGTTGCTGGCGCGCAGCACCCGATGAATGGTTTCGCCGTTATCGAGATAGACGGACTTGAGCTGCCGATCCGGCAGCTGCGCCAGAATGACCTTTGACGTCGCGCCCATGAACAGCGGCATGGTGACGCCGCGCTCATAACCGATCTGGCCGCGGAATTTGCTGCCACGCGCTTCCTGCACGCACATCACGCAGTCTTTGAATTTGCGGCAAACGATCACGACGCACGCTTCGCTGGTGTGCTTCAGCAGGTCCTGCATGATCGGCGTAGCGATCTGGCTCAGCGGATCGGTGTGCCGCAGAATCTGATCGAACCGAACGAATGCCGGGCCAAGCGCATAGGCCGCGCCACTGACCGGATCGAGAAAGCCGCCCTTCACCAGATTGCGCACGTGCCGGTAGATCGTGCTCGACGACAGTCCCAATGCACGCGCCATCTGCTCCACCGTCCAGACCGAGCGGTCCCGGTCGAACAGTTGCAGGATCATGACCAGCCGGCTGGGGCGATTGGCAATCCGTGAGGTTTTAGCCATGTTTTTCATTTTGCGCATAAATGGCAGAATTGTCAAAATGTAAGAATTTTGGATTTTACGATATTGCTATCGCCGGCGGAATTGCACTAAGCTTTTCCACGGCGTCGCGTAAAAGAGCGCGCGGCTGCGAGACGGATCGCACTTTGCGTAATCGCGCGGCGTGCATGTGGATCGCACCGCTGAAACGCCTCCGCAGCAAGCGGATACAGATATCGGGAGAACGTCGTGTTGAAGATCGGATACAAGGCTTCGGCGGAGCAGTTCGGACCAAGCGAGCTGCTCGATTTCTCGGTCCTCGCCGAAGAGGTCGGTTTCGATTCGGTCTTCATCAGCGACCACTTCCAGCCTTGGAAGCACACCGGCGGCCATGCGCCGGCATCGATCCCGTGGCTCGGCGCGCTCGGTGCGCGCACCAAGCGGATCGTCATGGGCACAAGCGTGATGACGCCGACCTTCCGCTATCACCCGTCGATCGTCGCGCAGTCGTTCGCAACGCTGGCAGTGATGTTTCCTGAGCGCGTGGTGCTCGGCCTCGGCAGCGGTGAATCGCTGAACGACGTGCCCGCACTCGGCATCAAGTGGCCGGGCTTCAAGGAGCGCACTGGCCGCCTGATGGAATCGATCGAATTGATGCGCCGCCTGTGGACGGAAGAGCGCGTCACCTTCGACGGCAAATACTACAAGACAGAAAAGGCGACGCTCTACGATCGCCCGGCAAAGCCGGTACCGGTCTATCTCGCTGCGTCAGGCCCCACCGTGGCCAAGCTCGCCGGCGAAACGGCGGAAGGCTACATCTGCACCAGCGGCAAGGCGCCGGAACTCTACACGGAGACCCTGCTGCCGAACGTCGCCGCCGGGCTCGAGGCGGCCGGCCGCGCGCAGGGCTCCATCGACCGCATGATCGAGATGAAGGTGTCGTTCGATACCGACCTGCAGCGCGCGCTGGAAGACACCAAACACTGGGCGGCGCTGGCGCTCTCCCCCGAAGAAAAGATGTCGGTCGAGGATCCGGTCGAGATGGAGAAACTCGCCGACGCGCTGCCGGTCGAACGGACCGCAAAGCGCTGGATCGTTTCCAGCGATCCCGACGAGCATGTGGAGCGGATCAAGGCCTATACCGACCTCGGCTTCCGCCACCTCGTGTTCCATGCGCCTGGTCCGGACCAGAAGCGGTTCCTGAAACTTTACGGCGAACAGGTGCTGCCGCGCCTGCGGGCTCTGGGCCTCTGACCCATGCCGACGCCGCCACGCCTCACCTTGAGCGGCGTGCCTGACATTCCGCTGATTGCGCCGGGCGACGACCTGGGCGCGATCATCGCGGCGGCGATGGACCGTGCCAGCCTTGCCTGCGCCGACGGCGATATCATCGTCGTCGCGCAGAAAGTGGTCTCCAAGGCGCAGGGTCGTTTCGTCGATCTTGCGACCGTCAGACCCTCTGACCGCGCGCTTGCAATTGCTGCGGACACCGACCGCGATCCGCGGCTGGTGGAGGTGATCCTGTCCGAATCCGTCAACGTGCTGCGCAGTCACAAGCGCGCTCTGGTGGTCGAGCATCGTGATGGCTTCGTCATGGCCAATGCCGGCGTCGACCGTTCCAACGTCATGGCGGGCGGCAGCGAAACCGTCCTGCTGCTCCCCACCAATCCGGATGGCGCAGCAGCAGCGTTGCGCGCCACATTGGAGGCTCATTTCCACAAGACGCTCGGTGTCGTGATCAACGACAGTTTCGGCCGGCCGTGGCGCCG
>JBQCFU010000626.1:0-5304 GCA_051958775.1 Pseudolabrys sp. | reverse complement strand
GAACGAGTCGGTGTTCATCCCGATCGGCACGGTCCACCGCCTCGCCAATCGCGGCAAGATTCCACTCGAACTGATCGAAGTGCAGACCGGCAGCTATCTCGGCGAGGACGACATCGTCCGGCTGGACGATGTCTATAACCGGAGCTGAAGTTTAATTTTTCAGAGCGCGGCGCGTTGCGGCTGCAACGTCGCAGCCGATGAAGACTTTTCCAGGCAACGCATCGCGATCTCGAGGCTGGCAACACCTTGCTCGCCGGTAACCGCCGGCGGCTTGCCGTCCCGGATCGCATCCATGAAAGCCTGGAGTTCAGACCGCAGCGGCTCGGCATAACCGACCGCAAGATGCCGCATCGAATAGCTACCGTCCGGCTGGAAGCCGAAGCACTCCGTCACCTGACGAGTCAGCAGATCGCCGGTGACATATTTGCCGCGCGTCGCCACGGTGACGCTACGCGCCTTGAACGGCGTCAGCCAGTTGGTGTTGATGTGCGCCAGCACGCCCGAAGCGGTGCGGAATTGCAGCAGCGCGATATCCTCGCGTTCGGCAATCGCGCTCGACAGCTGGGGCTGGACTTCAACGATATCGGAATCCGTGAACCAGCGGATCAGATCGATGTCGTGCACGGCAAGATCGATGACGATGCCAACATTCGACATGCGCGGCGGGAACGGGCCAACGCGGGTGATGCCGATCGACAGAATCTCTTCGCCGGCAATCGCCTGCTTGATCGTATCAACCGCAGGGTTGAAGCGCTCCACGTGACCGACCATCAGTGTCACGCCCGCCTTGCGCGCCGCAGCGATGATTTCGTGACCCTCGGCCGGTGTCGAGGCAATCGGCTTCTCCACCAGGACATGGATGCCCTGCCGGATGCAGGTCAGCGCGATATCATGGTGCAGATGCGTTGGAGCAGCGATGGTGACGGCATCGATGCCCAGGGCGATCAATTCGTCAACATTGGTCACGGCCTGGCAGCCCAGGGCGCCGGAAACGAACTGTGTCTGCTTGCGGTCCGGGTCGGCGATCCCGACAAGGGTCACAGCCGGGAGGTCAGCCAGAACGCGCGCATGGTTGCTACCCATCACGCCAACGCCAACGACACCCACCCGAAGCGGACGCACCGCCGGTTCATCTCCACGCTGAGTCATACCGAAAACAAAGCTCCCCTCGATTCGGCGCTACCTACCATGCGCCCGGACCGCGGGCGACAGCCGCCGGAAGCGTCTGGGGAACACGTTTTGCTTCAAAGCATTACAGCGGGATTTATTGCCGAATCGGAGCCGAATCCCGTTCTCCCGGGCTGGCAATTTGGTTAAGACGGCGCGGTGTCAGACGCCCCGTCCTCTCCTCCACGCCGGCTGCCGCGGATCGCCACCTTCCTGCTGAAGGCCGCAATTTCCGCAGCGCTGATCTATCTGGCGTTCCGGAGCATCAATCTCACCGATCTGCGGGAGCGCCTAGTGATGCTGTCCTGGCCTCCTCTGGCCGCCGCACTGGGCCTGCTGATCATCCAGACCGTCGCCGTCGCGTTGCGCTGGCAGCAAATTGCCTACGCTTGCGAGATCAACCTTTCACCGCGCCGCGCCGTGGCCTTTACCTTCATCGGCGCGCTGTTCAATCAAACCTTGCCCTCGACAATCGGGGGAGACGCCGCTCGAATCTGGCTCTCCGCACGGACTGCAAGGCGCTGGAGCGATGCGGTAGCATCGGTGATCGCAGACCGTATCGCAGGGCTGATGTGGCTCTCTGTGATCGTGCTGGTTGCCTTACCTTGGTCGCTGCCGCTGATCGGAGATCCGATCGCCCACGTTGCACTTGCCCTGATTGGAGTCGGCGGCGCCCTCGGACCGGCGTGTCTTTATATCGCTATTCATTTCGGCAAACGCCTGTTCGACAATATGCGATGGCAGCGAGCAATTGCCGTGATGAGTCAAGGGTTGCGTGCGATTGTCGGTGCTTTCACAGCGCTGCCGGTCGGCGGATTTTCGCTGTTCGTCCATCTGACGACGATCGCTGCGGTCTGGCTGATCGCTCAAGCAATCAGCTCACCTCTCGCGCTCTCGCAAGCCTTCCTGCTGGTGCCGCCGGTGGTTTTGATCGCGGCGATCCCGCTGTCGGTCGCCGGCTGGGGCATCCGCGAAGGGGCGATGCTCGCCGCGTTCGGCTATGCCGGATTACCTGCGGCCGACGGGCTCGCCGTATCATTGCTGCTGGGTGCGAAAATGTTTGCCGTCGGCGCGCTCGGTGGGATCGCCTGGATCGTCACCGACACGCAGCGCAAGCCCACCGCTTTGGCTCAGGCCGAGTGATACTCGCGATACCAGGCGACGAAGCGGCGGACGCCCTCCTCAATGGAAGTGTCCGGCCGGAAACCGACATCACGGATCAGATCGTCCACATCGGCGAAAGTCGCTGGCACGTCACCCGGCTGCATGGGCATCATCTCGGTGATCGCCTTGCGGCCGAGTTCCTGCTCGAGCAGCGCCACCACCTTGAGCACTTCGACCGGCTTGTGGTTGCCAATATTGTAGACGCGCCACGGCGCTTCGCTGCGTGACGGGTCGGTGTCGTCGGCGTTCGGATCCGGCCTTGGCGGCAGATCGACGAGCCGCACGATCGTCTCCACCACATCGTCGACGTAGGTGAAGTCGCGCAGCATGTGGCCGTGGTTGAACAGCTTGAGCGGCTCCCCGCGGGTGATGGCATCGGCGAACAGCCACATCGCCATATCCGGACGGCCCCACGGGCCATAAACGGTGAAGAACCGCAGCCCGGTCGCAGGCAGCCGGAACAGATGCGAATAGGAATGCGCCATCAACTCGTTGGCTTTCTTCGAAGCGCCATAGATGCTGAGCGGATGGTCGACATTCTGCGCCGTACTGAACGGCATATGTTTGTTCGAACCGTAGACCGACGATGACGACGCGTAAATCAAATGGCCGATGCCGTTGTGGCGACAACCTTCCAGCACGTTGATGAAGCCGAGAAGATTTGCTTCGACATAGGTATGCGGGTCGATCAGCGAACGCCGCACGCCGGCCTGCGCGCCGAGATGAATGACGGTCGGAAACCGCTCGCGGGCAAACAGCCCTTCCATTCCCGCGCGGTCAGCAAGATCGACCTTGTGAAAACTGAATCCCGGCAGCGGCGTCAGTTGCGCAAGACGCGCTTCCTTCAGCCGCGGATCATAATAATCGTTGAGATTGTCAATACCGACAACACGATATCCGGCCGCGATCAGCCTTTGTGAAACATGCAGGCCGATAAAACCGGCTGCTCCAGTGACAAGGATGGTCTCAGCCATATCCTAGAGCCGCCACAGTTCAATGGCGTCCGGCTTGCCTTGCCGATCCAGCTTCGATTTCACATCGAGGACAACGCCGGCGCCGCCGTTAAGCAAGCGCTGAATGAGCGGCCAGCCCTGCGCCAGATAATCGGCGTGCGATACAGCGACAATGACCGCATCGGCGGGCTTGAGTTTATCCATGTCGGTGAGCGTGATGCCGTATTCATGCTCGGCATCGCGCTTGTCCGCCATCGGATCGTGCACCTGCACCTCGTAACCGAACGAGCACAGTTCGCGCCAGATGTCGGCGACCTTGGAATTGCGCGTATCGGGGACGTTCTCCTTGAACGACACGCCGAGGATCGTGACGACACTCGCACCCTTGCCGCGCCGGGTCAGACGCCGCACGCATTCCTGTGCGATCCGCGCGCCAACACCATCGTTGATGCGCCGACCAGCGAGGATCACTTCCGGATGGTAACCCGCCTTCTCGGCGCGGTAGGTCAGATAATAGGGATCGACGCCAATGCAGTGACCGCCGACGAGACCCGGCTCGAACGGCAGGAAATTCCATTTAGTCCGCGCCGCGGCGAGCACGTCGTTGGTGTCGACGTCGAGCGCCTGCAGGATCGCGGATAGTTCGTTCATGAAGGCGATGTTGAGATCACGCTGCGTGTTCTCGATCACCTTGGCGGCTTCGGCCACCTTGATCGACGGCGCGCGATGGATGCCGGCTGTCACCACTGAACCATAGACCGCGGCGACGATATCGAGGGTCTTGGCGTCCTGCCCGGATACCACCTTGGTGATGGTCTCGAAGCGATGCTGCTTGTCACCCGGATTGATCCGCTCCGGCGAGTAGCCGACGAAGAAATCCACGCCGCACTTCAGCTTGGAGCCGGCTTCAAGAACAGGCACGCAGTCTTCCTCGACCGCGCCGGGGTAGACCGTCGATTCATAGACGACGATGTCGCCCTTCTTGAGCACCGAGGCGACCGTACGCGACGCCGCCATCATCGCACCAAGATCCGGCCGCCGTGCCGCGTCGATCGGCGTTGGTACAGTGACGATATGGAAGTCTGCCTTGGCGAGATCTGCCGAATTGCTGGTGAAGGTCAGCGCCGGGAGCTTGAGTTCTTGCGGCTCGACCTCCAGCGTCCGGTCGACGCCGGCGCGCAGTTCATCGATCCGCTCCTGCGCGATATCGAAGCCGATGACGGGGGTGCCGGCCCGTGCAAACGCGATCGCGACCGGCAGTCCAACATAGCCGAGCCCGAGCACGGCGATACGACGATTATGGGTGGTCAAGGGATGGGCCTCCGCGGCCCCCGTTTACTGGCCGGGTGCCGCCCTATCAAGCGGTTACAGGGATTTTGCCGCCGGAACGATGAATTTCGCCGGGCCGGCGACGGCCTGTTGATGACGCCGGCAAGCGGACCCATTAAACAGGCCCCGCATGAGCGAAAATCCCCTCCAGGCCGAGCAGCGGGTCGCACCGCGGGTGCGGCGGCTGCTGTATGT
The DNA here is from genome assembly GCA_051958775.1 of Pseudolabrys sp. GTDB lineage: Bacteria > Pseudomonadota > Alphaproteobacteria > Rhizobiales > Xanthobacteraceae > Pseudolabrys. Next base: position 496 of record JBQCFU010000626.1, on the reverse strand, counting down.
GGTCTCGGCCGACTGGTACTTCCTGTCGCACCGGCTGCCCATGGCCCGCGCTGCGCAGGCCGCCGGTTTCGAGGTGCATGTGGCAACCGGGGTCGAGAATGGAGCCGGCCGGATCGCCGCCGAGGGGTTCCATCTGCATCCGATCCCGTTCCAGCGGGGCCGTCTCTCACCGCTAGCGGCGCTGCGGACCGTCGCGGCGCTGCGACGGCTGATACAGACCCTTGGCCCGGACGTGGTCCACTGCATTTCGCTGCAGCCCTCGGTCTACGGTGGCATTGCGGCGCTAGGCCGCCACCAGCCGGCGATCTACGCCATGACCGGCCTCGGCTTCACCTTCACCTCGCAGACCGCCAAGGCCCGCGCGATCCGGCCCCTGATCGGCGGCCTGCTACGCTATCTGTTTAACCGGGATGGCGCCTGCGTGCTGGTCCAGAACAGCGACGACCGGCTGGCCATGCAGCGGATCGGCGTCGATCCGCAACGCATCGTCATCATC
>JBQCFU010000625.1:0-3404 GCA_051958775.1 Pseudolabrys sp. | reverse complement strand
TCCATCAGCCGCGCCATCGCTTCGGCAAAATCCTTGTGCTGGTCCCAGCTATGGCCGCGCGTCAGCGGCGCGACCACATGCACACCCTTACCGCCGGTCACCATGGCAAAGGATTCAAGCCCGAGTTTTTTCAGCCGGTCGCGCATGTCGCGCGCAGCGGTGCGCACCGCGGCGAAATCGAGCCCTTCGTCGGGATCGAAATCGAACACCAAGCGATCCGGCTTCTCGACCTCATCCGCATGACATTGCCAGATGTGCAATTCGAGCACGCCGACCTGCACGGCGGCGATCAGCCCCTTCACGTCGGTGATATAGAGATAGTCCTGCTTGCCGGATTTCTCGCAGATCGGCACTTTTTCGAATTCGTCGGGGAAACCGTCGGAAGCATGCTTCTGGAAGAAGCAGGCCTTGCCGCGGCCCTGCGGGCAGCGCACCAGACTGGTCGGCCGGTTGACGATGTGCGGCAGCATGTGATCGGCAACATTGACATAGTGCTCGATCAGTTCGCGTTTGGTGACATCGTGATCGGCAAACAGCACGCGATCCGGATGGGTGACGCGAACGCCCTCGATGATCTCCGATCCATCGTGAGCCACCGTACGCTTCGGCACCGGAGCGCTGCGCTTGCGCGCCTGGCTCGCCTTCGCCGCGACACTGCGTACCGCTTTCTCCGTCGGCATTTTCCGCTCCCGCACCACCTCGCTTGCCGGCTTGTCGCCGCGCAAGCCCTTGAACGCGCCCTGGCGAACCAGGCCATCCCGCGTCCAGCCGCGGAATTCGATTTCCGCCACCAGCTCCGGCTCGACGAAATGCGCGTGCCGGGCGATGGCGCGCGGCACATCGTCCACCGGCGGTGATTTACGCGCGAGCTTTTTGAACTCCGCCGCCAGGCGCTCCAGCCGCGCGCCGGTGTAACCAGTGCCGACACGGCCAGCGTAGCGCAGCTTGCCGCCATCACGAACCGCCAGCAGCAGCGACGAGAACGGACGCCCGGCCTTGTCGGATGCGCGCCAGCCGATAATGACGAACTCCTGCTCCATGCCGCACTTGATCTTGAGCCAGCTTTTGGTGCGGCCGGAGCGATAAGGTGCATCGGCGCGCTTGGCGATGATGCCTTCGAGCTTGAGCGCACAGGCGCGGGCGAACATCTCGTCGCCATCCGTCTCGATGTGATCGGAATAAACGAGCGGCCCCTTCCCGGTGCCGACGAGGACGCCCAATTTGTCCTTCCGCTCGCGCAACGGCAGATCGCGGAGGTTCCGGCCGTCAAGCTCCAGCAGATCGAACAGGTAGTAAGCCATCGCCCCGCTGCCGGTGGACAGCGCATCCTGCAGCGCGCCGAAATCGGTGTGGCCCTGCGCGTCTGCGACGGCGATCTCACCGTCGAGCACGGCGTCGCGGCAAGGCAGCGCGGCAAGCGCCGGTACCAGCGCGGCGAACTTGTCGGTCCAGTCGAGGCCGTTGCGGGTGCGGATCGTGACACGGCCGTTGGCGAGCGAAGTTACCGCACGATAGCCGTCATATTTGATTTCGTAGAGCCAGCCGGCACCATGCGGCGGCTCGTCGACTAGCGTTGCGAGTTGCGGAGCGACGAACGCCGGCATTCGGGCGTCTGCGGTGCGCTCGTTTCGAGTAACCACACCCCGCTTTTCCGGATCACGCTCTACCGACTTTTTTTTTGAGCCGAGCGGCCACGCTTCGGGGCGGGACCAGCCAGGATTTCCGGATCAGCGGTGGAAGCTGCGCGGCCCTTGCGGTTCGAATGCCAGACACGGCGCCCTTCGGCGATCTGGTCCATGCTGCGACCGCTGGCAACGCTGGTTGACTCGCGCTCGGTGACAAGCTTGCCGCTGCGCTTCACGAAATCGTCGAGTTCCTTGATCAGCAGCCAGTTGTCCTTGTCCTTCGGACTGCGCGCACGCAGCCGCACCAGGGCCCATTTGCCGTGCAGCCGCTCGCCATGCAGGATGAAGGCGAGCTTGCCCTTGCGCAACGCCTCGTCGACATCGACGCCCTCTTGCGGCTCCCATGTGCCGCGGTCCCACAGCATCACCGTGCCGCCGCCATACTCGCCTTCGGGAATCGTTCCCTCGAACCCGCCGTATTCGACCGGGTGATCTTCCACATGCACGGCAAGGCGCTTGTCGTCCGGATTCTCGCTCGGCCCTTTCGGCACCGCCCAGCTCATCAGCGTGCCGTTCCATTCGAGCCGGAAATCGTAATGCAGCCGCGACGCATCGTGCTTCTGGATCAGATAGGAGAGCTTGCCGGCCTTGCTCACACGGCGTCGCGCACCGCTCGGTTCGGCAGTTTTCTCAAAGTCGCGCTTCTCCTTGTAGCGGCTGAGCGGATCGGCGGACGATGCGCGCGAACGCGCCGGCGCCCGCCGCTTTGTCGCGGCCGGTTTCTTCCGTTTCGCCGCGACACGTTTTTTCGCTGCACGCTTGGCCATGGCTCAGGCCGCCTTGCGTTTGGTTTTGCCGCTCGTCTTCTTGGCAGCCTTCCTGCGCCGTGTGGTACCGGCAGCCTTGCGCGTGCGCGATTTGCCTTTCGATTTGGTACCGCCGTCGGCGTCCGCGGCCCGGCCCGAGCCGCCGGTATCGCCGCGCACCGAGCGCTTCAGCGCATCCATCAGATTGATAACGTTCGACGCCGGGGCCGCTTCCTCGATCGCCTTCGGCGCGCGCTTCTCGACCTTGGCGTTGATCAGTTCGCGCAGTGCGGTCGTGTAGGCGTCCTTGAATTTCTCCGGATGGAATTTGCCGGACTTCTTCTTGATCAACTCCTCGCCCAGTTCGAGCAATTCCTTGTCGGGAGCGCCTTCTCCGATATCGTCGAATGCCGTATCCGCTTTCTTGACCTCATCGGCGTAGCGCAGCGTTTCCATCATCAGGCCGCGGCCGCACGGCTTGATGGCGACGATCGAGCTTTGTCCGCGCACGACGATCTGGCCGAGGCCGATCTTGCGCGTCTTTTTCAGCGCATCGCGCAGCACCGCGTAAGCTTCATCCGCATCCTCGCTGTCGCCCGCGGGCAGCACGAAGAACGGCCGTTCGAAATAAATCGGATCGATATCGTCCTGATCGACGAACTGCACCAGATCGACCGACTTCTTGGCCTCGAGTTTGACCTCGTCGATTTCCTCGTCGGAGAGCAGGACGTATTTGCCCTTCTCCACCTCGTAACCCTTGACGATGTCATCGGCATCGACGGGGCCGACGCCCGGCACGACCTTCTCGTAGCGGATGCGCTTGCCGCTCGGTTCATGCACCTGATGGAAGGCGATGCGATGCGAGGATTTGGTGGCGGGAACGACTTCGACCGGGATCGACACCAGAGCGAGCCGGATCCGTCCCGACCAGTAAGCGCGTGTGGCCATGGGCACTGCCTTTTGTGACGCAATA
>JBQCFU010000624.1:0-10452 GCA_051958775.1 Pseudolabrys sp. | reverse complement strand
GCGCAGATCTCATCGGGTTGCTCAAGCGCGATCCGGAAAAGTATCAGCGCATCCTGCAAGAGATCAAAGGCCAGACTTCGCGGGGAAGTCAGGACGCGGTAGCCATTGTCGCCGGGCTGAAACTTCTCGCTTCACGCATGTCCGACCACGCCATAATTTTCGAAAATGTAGGTTGACATCGAAATTGTCGTGGTCCCCAATCAGATCCTGATGGATCAGGCTGAGGTGCCTCTTCGCCGAGAACCCTCTCCGGGTCGTGGCCGGATGAGGAGAAGACCCTATGGCACGCAGGATTTCCGCGGCATCGGCGATGGACGCGTCGAGCAGCCGATACGATGTCGCCATCGATATCGATGGCGACGTGATCAGGAGTGTCGGGCGCGCGAATGCGCCGACAGACGATGTGATCGTCCTGCCCGCCATCGCCAATGCCCATGATCACGCGCGGCCTGTCAGGCCCAGCTCGGTCGGTGGTTTCGGGCGGCCGCTGGAAATCTGGCTGAACCGGCTTGCGCTGTTGTGTCCGGTCGATCCTTATCTCGCCGCTCTTGCACCGCTCGCGCGCGCCGCGCTCGGCGGACAGGGCTCCGTGATGATCCACCATACCCGGCCTATGGGGTTCACCGATCTTCCGACCGACGCGGCCGAGATCGCGCGGGCGGCACGCGATGTCGGCGTGCGGATCGCGTTCGGCGTCGCGATGCGCGATCAGAATCCACTGGTTTACGGGAGCGCCGACACGGTTCTCAGCGAGCTGGACCCGGCAACGCGTGCCGAAGTCGAAGCGAACTTCATGGGGCCGATGAAGCCGATCGCCGAGCAACTGGCGTTGGTCGATGCGGTCGCTGAACGGATTCAAAGCCCGCTCGTCAACGTGCAATACGCGCCCAACGGTGCCCAATGGTGCTCAAAGGCGATGTGGGAAGCCTTGGCCGAAGCGTCGGAGCGGACCGGCCGGCGCATCACCACGCATTTCCTGGAAACCAAGTACCAGCGCGACTGGGCCGATCGGAATTTTCCTGACGGCATCGTCCGCTGGTTCAAAGAGATCGGCCTTCTCTCACCGCGCCTCACGCTTGCTCACTGCGTATGGGCGAGGCCCGACGAACTCGATCTGATTGCCGAATCCGGCGCGACCATCGCGATCAACACGTCATCCAACCTCGCGTTGCGTTCCGGCATCGCGCCTGTCGCTGAAATGGTGCGGCGCAACTGCAAGGTTGCACTCGGGCTGGATGGGCAGGCGTTCGACGAGGACGATGACGCGCTGCGGGAAATTCGTCTGCTCTGGTCGCTTCATGCAGGCTGGGGCTTTGATGTCGAATTGACGCCGCAGCAGGTTCTCGCCGCCGCACTCGAGAACGGACGAACCGCTCTCGGCGTGCCGTTAGGTGGTCGTCTGATCGATGGCGCAGCGGCCGATTTGATCCTGCTCGATCGCGCAGCGCTCGACGATCATCCGATCGATCCCGGCGAATCCCTCGATCTGTTGTTCGCACGTGCAGCGCGACGGCACATCAAGGAGTTGATCGTTGCCGGCCGTACTGTCGTGAGTGACGGGCGCGTGCTGGGGATCGATCTCGATGCCGTGCACGCCGAACTATCGGCGATCTATCGCGCCGGTTTGTCTAAGCGAATGGGCTTGCGCCAGGCGCTCCCTGGATTCGAAGCCGCGATCCGGCGGTACTACGCACCGCGACTTGGCTGCTGCTGATTGGCCGAGCGCGGCTCGTTTAAACGCAAATGCCAGCGTCGATTGGGGTGCGCATCGTTGCAGCGCACAGTCAGTCATGACTGCTGCGGCTGTTGCCTGCGCGAAGAGCGTTCCGAATATAGAAATGGGATAATTCGATCTTACGAATAAAATTCGATTTTATGTGGACGTTCGATTTTTGGTGTCGTATCGTTTCTGCGTTCAGCTCGTTCTTCGGGCTGTGGGGGTCTACCCATCTGACGCGCTAGCGAGACGTATTGATCATTTCTTGACGTACGACGCCTTCGCCCGTCGCGAGCGTGTCCTGCGCAAGGGCATATCCGACAGGAGCTCTCGTGATGACAAGTCCGGCCACATCGAACATTTCCGATCGTCAAGTTGGCCTCATCATCGACAAGCTAGGGTTCGTTCGAAAATACAAAGTGCTGCTGATCGCAGCGTCGATCGGCTATCTGTTTGACGCTTTCGACAACGCCATTCTCGGCTACGCGCTTCCGGCGATCTCGCAGGAGTTCGAGATCAGCCCGCTGATGAAGGGCTTGATCATTTCGGCCGCGCAATGGGGCGGTCTCGTCGGGCAGATCGTCTGGGGTCCGGTGACGGAAGCGATGGGGCGTCTGTTCGCCTTTCGCGGCACGCTGTTCATGTTCGCGGTGCTGACCGGCCTCACCGTTCTCGCCTGGAATCCGATGGTCATCGGTGTCACCCGGTTTTTCGCCGGCATGGGGCTCGGTGCGTTCGTGCCGGTCGTCACCGGCGTCGTGTCGGAAATGTCGCCGACCAAATATCGCGGGCGGTTTACCAGCTTCACCACCTTGCTGTGGCCGTTCGGCTCGCTCGCTGGCGCGTTCCTGTCGCTGATGCTGCTGCCGATCATCGGCTGGCGCGGCATGTTCCTGCTGGGAAGCGCCGTCGTCATTCTCGCGATCATCGCGCCCCGGCTGTTGCCTGAATCGCCGCGCTGGCTGGCGTCGAAAGGCCGGGGTGACGAAGCGCTCAAGGCGCTGCGCGAACTTGGCGCGACCGAGCAGATGATCAACGAGGTGAGAAAGCTTCCAGCCGAACCGGCCGCACCGATCGCGCGGAAGGCGGCGATGAGCGAACTGTTCTCGGGGCCGTGGCTCAAGAGCATGGTGCTCGGCAGCGGCCTCTGGATCACGTTGAATTACGCTTATCTGGCGGTTCTACTCTGGCTACCGAGCATTCTGGTGGACGTCTATCACCTGACGCTGGCGCGCAGCCTGACCTATACGGTGATCACCGCTTTGGTTGGCCTGCTTGGGCGGTTGCTCGGCGTCTATCTGATCGAGGTGATCGGCCGCAAGCCGTTGCTCTACTACACCTATGCCGGTGCCGCGGTCTCCTGTCTTGCCTTCGGCAATGTTACCGACCCCAGCTATCTGCTGCTGTTCGCGGCGCTGTTCTTCTTCTTCGCCGATCAGGCTTCGGTGTGTGTCATCGCCTATGTGCCTGAGCTGTTCCCGACGCGAATCCGGCTGGTGGGAGCCACCTGGGCGGCTGCGGCCGGACGCTTCACTTCGGCGCTGGCGCCGATCATGGCGGGCGCACTGATGGCGGCCGGGCAATACCATACGATCTGGGTCATCTTCGCGCTGATGTACGTTGTCGGCATTGCGCTCATCTGGGCATTGGGGCCGGAGACCAAGGGTCGTCAGCTCGAAGAGCTTTACGCCGAGAAGTGATCCGCCGCCGACGCCGCGCCACGTATGCGAGAACAAGAAAAGGGCGCGGCGCCGAGTTCGAATCTGAGACTAAAAATGGGGAGGGGATCTGATGATCTTCAGCGAATGGATCGGTCTTGTCTGGATTGTCGGGACCATTTGCTTTTGCTTTGCGGCCGTCGGAATCGGTATCATCGCGGCTGAAATTTTCGGGCGAGAGCATGCGGTCCTGTGGATCGTCGGCCTGCAATGCGCTTTTCAAATCCTGATCTCGTTCACGTCGGCGCAGTTTGTCGGGCTGACCATCGCCGGCATCACGTTCATTACCATCGCCGGGTCGCTCATCTATCCGACCATCGAGCTCGGAGCGAACTATCTCAACGAATTTTACGGACTCAAGGTTTCCCGGACGTCCGTGAATGCCCAGCTTGTCTGCCGCGTCGTCACGTCGGTGGTGCTGGCCTTCTTGTTCCTGCTCCCCGCTGCTCCGGGCTATGAGCAGAACCATGCGGACTTTCTGAACCTCAATAAGATCGTTCCGCGCATCGCCGCGGCGAGCATCATCGCGACCTGGGTGACCGGGTTGGTCATGGTCTATGTCTATGATCTCGTCCGCGCACGAACCGGGGATCGGATGTTGTGGTTCCGCGCGGTGACGGCAAACGTGGGGTCGATGTTCGTGAACTCGATCCTGTTTGTGGCTCTCGCTTTTGCGTTCGTCCTGCCGATGAATGTTCTGCTCAACATGATCGCAGTCCAGATCCTGTTCAAATTCATCGACACGTTCCTCGAACTCGGGTTCCTGTATGGTCTGCGTGAGCTGAAATCGCGGGGAGCGCTGGTTCGCCGCGATACGGAGGCGGAAGCACGGTAAGACTTCATGTGATGAGGGTCTAAAAAGAAGACCCGCATCGAAGCTGCGAGAACCGGCCGCCATTGCCACATGAGGCAGTGATCGGCCGGTTTTCGCCTTTGGTTGTCTGCGGACGACCCGGGATGGTTGACGCAAGGAGGACGTACCGATGGATGAGAAAACCAAGATCCCGCGAGTTGATGCCGGGCCGGACACCGTCCACTGGGGCTATTTCGACGCGAAGCTGAAACCGGTTCTGACCGTCGACAGCGGGGACCGCGTGGTGATCTCGACCGTGTCGGGGTCTCCGGAGCTTCTTCCGCCGAAGCCCTTCGAATTTCCGGCGGCACTGCCGGCGATTCATGCGGCGAACGGGCCGCAGCGCTTCTTCGGCCATATGTGCACGGGGCCGATCGCCGTGCGCGGGGCGAAGCCCGGCCAGGTGCTGCAGGTTGATATTGAAAAGATCGAGCCGCACTATGACTGGGCGCACAACGTCATCCGGCCGCTGTCAGGAGCCATTCCGGGCGACTTCCCGGAACACCGTCTGATCCATTTCAATCTGGATCGCGAACGTGGTGTGCTGCGGTTGCCTTGGGGGGATGAAATCCCGTTCCGCCCGTTCTTCGGCGTGATCGCAACGGCTCCCCCACCAGAGTGGGGCGCTTTGCCGACCCCGCCGCCGCGCAGGAACGGCGGCAACATCGACAACAAGGAACTGGTCGCCGGCACGACCCTCTATCTGCCGATCTTTCACACCGATGCGCTGTTCTCGGTCGGTGACGGTCATGCCGCACAGGGCGACGGCGAGGTGTGCGTCACGGCCGCGGAAACGGGCCTGATCGGCACCTTCCGTCTGACCGTGCGAGACGACATGAAACTCGACTGGCCGCTCGCGGAAACGCCGACGCACATGATCACCATGGCTTTCGACCCCGACCTCGATAATTGCGTGGGGATTGCACTGCGCCAGATGATCGATCTGATGTCCAAGCGCGCGGGCATCGACCGGTACCAGGCCTATACGCTGCTGAGCCTGGCGGGCAATTTGCGGGTAACGCAGGTAGTCAACGGCAACAAGGGAATCCACCTGATGCTGGAGAAGCGTTACCTCACGCCGCCAGGCTGAGCCTGCTCTCCTTATGCCGACGTCTGTCGCCGGCATGCCGTTTGATCAGCCCATGGAAAAGGGGCCGGACTGTTGTCCGGCCCCTTTTCGTTTCAGATATCAGTGTGCGGGGTTGAGGCTGCGCTGCATGGTTGCCTGCGTATTGCCATCGCGTGCGTGATGGCGGATCAGCAGCGGCCGTAGCACGAACAGGGCGCAGAACGCCGCCAGGAAGTCCATCGCGGCGACGGTGTACAGAACCGTTGCCCAGGTTCCCGTCGCCTCCATGATCACGTTTCCGATCGGAACGAACAGGGCGGCGAAACCCTTGGAGAGGACCAGCAGGCCGTAGATCTTGCCGGCGTGCTTGGTGCCGAAGGTATCGCCGGTGATCGCACCGAACAGACTGTAAACCTCGCCCCAGGCGAGGAACACGATTCCGCTGAGGATCACGAAGGCCACCGGATGGCCGCCGAAAGTGGCGAGGCAAATGCTGCCGATCGCCTCGAGCGAGAACGCGACGAACATCGTTTTCTCACGGCCGATATGGTCGGAGACCCAGCCGAAGAACGGCCGCGAAAAGCCGTTCATGAACCGATCCAGCATCAACGCCATCGGCAATGCGGCCATCGAGAAGGCGAAGAACGTGACGTGGATGTCCTTCACGCCGAAGTCCTGCGCGATCAGGCTGAGCTGTGCGACCGCCATCAGACCGCCGGTGATGGTGCAGGTGAACATCAGCATCAGGATCCAAAGCACCGGTGTCCGCAGCGCTTCCGACAGCGTGTAGTCGCGGCGGGACTGGAGCACCGTTTCGGAGAATTTCACTTCTTTGGACGCCGGCGCCCGCATGAAGAAGCCTGCGCCAAGGATCACGGCGCCTTGAATGATGCCGAACAGCAGGAAGGTCGGCGAGATGCCGCTGCTCTGGATCATGTTCGCGATCGGCAGCGTGGTGAAGATCGTTCCGGCGCCGTAGCCGGCAGCGGTCAGGCCGACCGCGAGGCCGCGGCGATCCGGGAACCATTTCAGCGCGTTGTTGACGGTGCAGGCGTTGACGCAGCTTGCGCCGATGCCGCCAATCGCCGCGCCGACATAGAAGCCGGTGAGGGTGGTGGCATGGGAATTGACGATCCAGGCAAGACCTGCGGCAAAGCCGCCGAGCAGGATCACCGGCCGCGGGCCGTAGCGGTCAATGGCTGCGCCCAGAATCGGCGTCGCCCAGGTCTGGATCAGAACGAAAATGGTGAATGAGGTTTGGATGGAAGCGCGCGACCATCCGTAGGTTTTCTGAATTTCCGGGACGAACATCGTCCACGAATATTGGATGTTCGCGACAGCCACCATGCACAGGATACCGATGATGAGCTGCACGTATCGGTAGTTCGATGTGTCGGTTGGAGCGCCTGTCGAGGTCCTATCTATCACTGCATTTCCTCCATTCGGATCATGAGTTCTGACCGCTCCATGCAGTTATTTTTTATCGGCGTATGAGCATGGGCCGCGTCGACTCGGTTCTCGCGTCGCGGCGAATGCCGCGGATATCAACAGTCGAGGTGCGAATGGGGGTGCTTGTAATGCAGCGGCTGGAGCCGCAGCGAAACGGTATGGCCGATGATGTTTCGCCACCGCACGTCCCCTCCCGGCCGTGAAAGTCGCCCCTAGCGATGATCCACGACAGCAAATTTGCTCCTATTCATCTGGAGCTTGCGATCAGGCTAGGATGAAGGACATGTGGTGTCTAGCTAATTTTTTCGATTTTTTTTGAAATAGAGCGGCTAATGATCACATGCTCATATAGGTTTTGCTCACAGAGGTTTTGCCGCGGACAATAAAAAACGCTTCCGAACCATCTGGCTCGGAAGCGTTCGGTCGAAGCCGATGCGTGATGTGGCGATCAGGCGCGCTTGGCTTGCTTCGTCGGCTTCTTGGTTTTGGGCGCGGCTTTTGGCCGTTCCTCCGGAGGCGCGAGTCCGGCGACGATCAGTTTCGTCGCTTCGTCGATGTGATCGAGCAGCAGCTTCACCGCGAGATCGGCGTTCCGGCTGAGGGTCGCCTCCAGGATCCGCTGGTGGATGAGCGACCGCGGCGCGTAGGGCAGGCGGCTTTGTGCCGACAGCCGCCGGTAGCGATCAAACTGATCGCTCATCATGCCATGAAGATGCAGCAGGCACTTGGAATTGCATGCCGAAACCAGCGTGTGGTGAAATTCGCGATGCCGGCTTTCCCACACGTCTTCGGCGACGTTTTTCCCGGCTTTCTCGAGCAGGGTCACTTTGTGGCGGGCGGCGACCACGCGCGCTTCCCAGACGTCGTCGCCGTTCTGGATCGACAGCCGCAGCGCCAGTCCTTCGATCTGCTTGCGCACCATGGCGATGTCGAGGATGTCCTCGACCGACACCAGCGGCACGCGGAAGACGCGTTGCCCGGTTGCAACCACCAGTCGGTTCTCGGCCAGCCGTGAGAGCGCTTCACGCAGCGGGCTCAGCCCGACGCCATAGGCTTCGCGGAGGTCGTCGAAACGCAGTTTCGTGCCCGGAGGAAGTGACATGCTGAGGATGTCGGCCCGCAGCTTCTCGAACACCTCGTTGGCGAGGGTACGAGATTGCGGTTCGCGCCCCGGATAGGACGGCGTTTCGTCGTAGGAACCTTGTCTCATGCTGGGTGTCCGGTCTTGCAGCGATGCAGTGCTTAGATAGTGGGATTCTGGTTTGAGAACAGAAGCACGAGAATGTCGAACTTTTCAATTCCTACGATTATTCCAGGGTAGCCGCGATCCCCTCGAGTGCCTGTTCGAAGCAGGCCAGCGGTGCCCGCACGATGCCGGCCCCCACCTGGCCGACGCCCGGCTGCTTGTGGGCGATGCCGGTGTTGATCACCGGGGCGGTGCCGATCTGAAGAACCTTGCGAATGTCGATGCCGCTCGGCACGCCGGCGTAGTCGAGATTGGGCATCGTCCAGTCGGGATTGCGGGCGATTGTGATCTCGTACATCGCCTTGGTGAATTGCGCGGCTTCGCTGGCGGAACCGGCACCGACGAAACCGGCAACCGCGGTGGCCGTTGCCATGGCGAACCCACCGAGCCCGATGGTTTCGACGATGGCCGAATCGCCCATGTCGGGATTGGCGTCCTTCTCGGAATAGCCCGGAAAATAGAGGCCGACCGGCATTTCGACCGGCGCGGTGTACCACCGGTCGCCGGTGCCGCTCACGCGAATGCCGAAATCGGTGCCATTGCCGCACAACGCAGTCACGATCGTCGAGCCGGGGATTCCGTAGGCCGGGTCGGTCATTGCCTTGCCCATGGCCATCGCGATGTTGAGGAAGAACTGGTCGTTCTTGCCGATGAAGCTCAGCACCTCGGTCAGCTTCTTGCTGTCGGTCGAGGTCTGCGCGAGGAACGGCGCGATCTCGCGGAGGAACAGCGACGAGCAGGCGACGTTGCGCTGGTGCATTTCGTCGCCCATGGCGAGACCGCGGGCGATGATGCTTTTCAGGGGGATGCCGCCGCTTGCGACCAGGGCCGCGGCCAGCGCCGGACCGAGCACGTCAGCAGTCCAGCGCAGGCGGTCGAGCACTTCCTTGTCGTTGCCGCCGAACCGCATCACCTTCCCGAGCCCTTCATTGATCGTGCAGAAGGCGCGGTTGCCGAAGGTCTTGTTCTCGACGATGAAGACCGGCTGGCTCATCGTCGTCATGCCGGTCATCGGACCGACGGCCGAGAAATGGTGGTTCGGATGGAAAGCGAAACGGCCGGCTGCGGCTGCCTCTTCCGCTTCCTTGAGATCCTTGGCCCAGCCTTCGAACACCGCGATGCCGCAGACCGCGCCGCGCATCGGGCCACACATCCGATCCCAGGTGATCGGCGGGCCGGAATGCAGGATCATGTTCTTGCCGAGGCCCTTGATGACGTCGCCGGCGCGCTGCACATCGACCAGCACCGGTTCTGCCCGGAGCATCCGCGCCACTGTTTCCTTGTTCGCCAGTTCGATTTTTTCCAAGGTATCGTCTCCCTGTCCTCGCAGTCCGCCGAGAGGTGAACCGCTATTCCGTCCGGATCTGGATGATGGCCGTCGTGCAGAACGGCAGATAACGTTTTTCTGCCGCTGAAACCAGCGCTGTGCGGTCCTTTACCACTATTCCATCGTCGAGCGTCAAGCATGAATATCGAATAAAATAGCTAGTTTCGCTAAAAAATAAAATTTCGAAAAATTTGCGCGCTCGCGACTTATCGCCTAGGATGGTTGGATAAGCGCCGCCCGCATCGAGGCAGTCTCAGGCGTGCAATATCAGGCGTGTATGGGGAGCCGATGTCCATTTCCATTGATCTTCCGAAGCGTCTTGTCATCGCCATCGGCGGCAATGCCACTCATCCGGAAGGAATCCGGGGCACGCCGACCGAGCAGGCGGACGTTGCGGCCGGACTCGGGCGGGCCCTGCTGCCGCTGATGCAGCTCAACACCGAGTTGATCATCACCCACGGTAACGGGCCGGTGGTCGGCAAAATCCTGATGCGTCAGTCGGTGGCGCGTCATCGCGTCGAGCCGATGACCTTGGATATCTGCGTGGCGCACAGCCAGGGCGGCATCGCCTATCTGCTGATGCAGGCGCTGGAAAACGAACTGCGCGCGAACGACAATCCGCGTCATGTGGTTTGTCTGCTGACGCAGGTGGAGGTCGACCCGAACGACCCGGCCTTCAAGAACCCATCGAAACCGATCGGCTATTTCTATACGCCGGAAGAGGCCAAAGCGCTCAGCGAAGAGATGGGCTGGGAAATGCGCGAGGATTCCGGCCGGGGCTGGCGGCATGTCGTGCCGTCGCCGCAGCCCAAGCATATTGTCGACATCTCGCTGGTCGAAACGGTCGCAAAGAGCGGTGCCGTGGTCATCGCCGGTGGTGGCGGCGGCGTTCCGGTGATCCGCAGCGGCAAGGGGCAGCGTCACGGCGTCGAGGCGGTGATCGACAAGGACCGGACGTCGGCCCTGATGGCCAATGTGCTCGGCATCGGCGACCTGATGCTCCTCACCGCGGTATCGCGTGTCGCCATCAATTTCGGCAAGCCGAACCAGACGGCACTTGAGCGTGTGACCCT
>JBQCFU010000623.1:0-3525 GCA_051958775.1 Pseudolabrys sp. | reverse complement strand
GTGTTGGTGAGGAGATCGCCGCTGCGCAACAGATCGATCCATGCCACGGCGACGCTGGAGAGGGCGGGCAGCGACGAGCCGGAGACGAGGCCGAGGCGCGCGACCGCTTCCCACAGCACGGCGAGGATGATGAGCGGCGAGTAGCGCGTCAGGCCGCGGATCAGGGCTCCGGTAACGGCGCCGGCGGGAGAGGAACTGTGGGCGGCGGCATCGCTCATGGGCAATTATGCGCCGTGCGGCGCGCGCGCGCCTTGTGCTTTTCCTTGCGCCTTCACCGCTTCCTCGCGCACCAGATCCCAGACCTCGTCGACCTTGTCGACGAAGGCCTTGGTCTTGAACACGTTGGGATCGTTGCGATCGACCGGGTTGTCGACGATGGTCTTGATGCGTCCGGGCCGCGCCGACATCACCGCGATGCGGTCGGCGAGGAACACGGCTTCCTGCACGTCGTGAGTGACGAACACCACGGTCTTGCGGGTGCGCTGCCAGATATTGCGCAATTCGCTCTGCATCAGATGCCGGGTCTGCGCGTCGAGCGCGCCGAACGGTTCGTCCATCAGCAGGATGCCTGGATCGATCGCCAGCGTGCGGGCGATCGCCGCGCGCTGCTTCATGCCGCCGGAGAGTTGCGAGGGATAGCTGTCCTCGAAGCCGGAGAGGCCGACCATGTCGATGAATGACTGCGCGCGCGTCTCGCGCTCGTCGCGGGCGATGCCCTGCCGTTCGAGCCCGTAGAGCACGTTGCCGCGCACGGTCTTCCACGGGAACAGCGCGAAGTGCTGGAACACGATCCCGCGATCCGGGCCGGGCGGGCCGGCGGGCTTGTCGTCGATCAGGATCCGGCCGGTTTCGATCGGCAGGAAGCCGCCCATCAGATAGAGCAGCGTGGACTTGCCGCAGCCCGACGGGCCGAGCAGCGCGACGAATTCCTGGCGCTGGATGGAGAGCGAGACGTCCTCGAGCGCCAGCACGGCGCGGCCATGGGCCGGGCGATACAGGTGGTTGACCCGATCGATGACGATGTGCGCGCCTGTCATGATGCGTTCATGGGGTGGTCACAGCCCGGTCTTCATGAGCGGTGAGCCTCGCGGACCATGCCGGTGCCGTCAAGCGCCTGCATCTTGTCTGGTCCTGCATCCGATACAGCGTTAGTGTTTGCGCGCGCCCACCACACCTTGCTCCCGATCACAGGACGTTCTCCGTGCCGAATTCCAAAGACGCATTCTTCTATGAGCTCGCGCTGGCCAACCGGATCGTGTCGAACGAAGGCATCATCGATTCCTTCGGCCATGTGAGCATGCGCGATCCCGATGATCCGAATCGCTATTTCCTGTCGCGCTCGCGTTCGCCGGGACTGGTCGAGCCGGGCGACATCCTCGAATACACGCTGGATTCCGATCCGGTGCGCCCGCCGAGTGCAACGCAATATTCGGAGCGGGTGATCCACGGCGAGATCTACAAGGCGCGGCCCGATGTGATGGCGGTGTGCCATCATCATTCCCCGGCCTTCATGCCGCTGGTGACCACCGGGATCGATTATGTGCCGGTGTTCCATCTCGGCGCGACCGGCGGCGACAAGCCTCCGTTCTGGGATCAGCGCGACGACTTCGGCGACACCAACATGCTGGTGGTCAAGCCGGAAGAGGGCGCTTCGCTCGCCAGGGCGCTCGGCAATCACTGGATGGTGCTGATGTGGCGTCACGGCGTCACCGTGGCCGGTCTCAATGTGCGCGACGTGACGTTCCGCTCGATCTATTCGGCCCGCAATGCGGACTATCAGATGCGGGCGCAGGCCGCCGGCACGATCCAGCCGCTGACGCCGGGCGAGATCGAGCTGTGCGCCAAGATCAGTACTTCGACGACCGGCCTCGATCGTGCCTGGGAGCATTGGGTCAGCCGCCTCGCGCTCACCAACCAGTTGCCGCCTTATGGGGCGTCGAAAAGCAAACCGGCTGCGCGAAAAGCCGTTACAGTGAAGCGGGGCATTCCGAAGAAAGCAGTCAAGAAAGCAGCCACAAAAACGGTCAAGAAAGCCGTGAAGCGCAAGACGCGTTGAGAACCAAGACGCGTTGAGAACAACGGCAAGACAGAGTCAGGGAGGATAACGATGACAGGATTTCACACCCGCCGCGCGGTCGCGGGCGCCGTCGGCTTGATGCTGGCCGGCCTGATGGCCGCGCCCGCCAGCGCCGAGGATCAGCTCAAGGTGGCGATCGGCCAGATCAACAATTGGGAAAACCAGCCGCCGACGCTCGGTCAGGAGGCCGGCATCTTCAAGAAGCACAATCTCGTCCTGGAGAATGTCGGCACCGCAGGCGCGGGCGAAACCATCCAGGCTGTGATTTCCGGAAGCGCCGATCTCGGCGCGGGTGTCGGCGTCGCCGGTGCCATGCGCGCGTTCTCGAAGGGCGCGCCGGTGCGCATCCTGTTGCCGGCCTTCACGGGCACCGGCGATCTCTATTGGTATGTGAAATCGGATTCGCCGCTGAAGTCGCTCAAGGACCTCAAGCCGGAGAACACGATCGCCTATTCGACTAACGGCTCATCGTCGAACAACATCGTCGTCGCATTCGTCTCGGAACTCGGCGCCAAGGGCAAGCCGACCGCGACCGGCGGTCCGGCCGCGACGCTGACGCAGGTGATGTCCGGGCAGATCGATGTCGGCTGGGCGGCCCCGCCGTTCGGCATGAAGGAGCTGAAGGAAGGCAAGATCCGCATTCTCGCCCGCGGCAGCGACGTGCCGTCGCTGAAGGGACAGACGGTGCGCGCGATCATCGTCAACGCGGATTCGCTGAAGAACAAGAAAGACGCAATCATGCGGTTCGTGCAAGCCTACCGAGAGTCGGTGGACTTCATGTATTCCGACCCGAAGGCGGTGAGCATGTACGCCGCCAAGATGAAGCTCGACGAAGCGCTCATCAAGGATTCGATCAAGGAATTCCACCCGAAGGAATCGATCCAGAGCGACAAGATGGCCGATCTCGACGGTGCCGTGCGCGATGCGGTGAAGCTGAAATTCCTCGACAAGCCGCTGACCAAGGAACAACTCGCGGAATTCATCCAGATTCCGCCGCGGAAGTAGCAGGGCAAGACTCTCTCCACGTCATGCCCGGCTTCAGGCCGGGCATCCACGTCTTGCTTTTCCTCACGGAAGAAAGACGTGGATGGCCGGGACTTCGCCCGGCCATGACGCGGTTGGTGCTTCGTACACAACAAAAAAGGGCCTCTGCATGCAGCGGCCCTTTTGTCATTGATGGAAGAGCAATCAGACCTTCTTCTCAACCCTTCTTCTTGGAGCTCTTCTTCGAGGCCTTCGCAGTCTTGCCCTTGGCAGTTCTGGCCTTGGCGGTCTTGGCCCTGGCGCGCCTGCGCGCCGATTGCGCCGCCGCCTTGACGCGCTTTTTCGCTGGCCGCTTCTTCGGCAGCCGTGCCTTGCGCGCTGGGCGCGATCTTGCCGCCATGATTCCTTCGTCCCCGGCCGGAACCAGCATGACACGGCCAAGCGGCCGGAGTCACGGCAGGGCT
>JBQCFU010000622.1:0-2042 GCA_051958775.1 Pseudolabrys sp. | reverse complement strand
GTCGATCACGGCCTGATGCGGATGGGCGAGACCGAACAGGTCGTCGGCATGTTCCGCGACCACTACAACATCCCGCTCGTGCATGTGGATGCATCCGATCTGTTCCTTGGTCAGCTTGAGGGCGTTTCCGACCCGGAAGTGAAGCGCAAGACGATCGGCCGGCTGTTCATCGAGGTATTCGAGGCGGAAGCCGCCAAGATCGCCGCGGACGGCAAGGGTTCTCCGGCCTTCCTCGCGCAGGGCACGCTTTATCCGGATGTAATCGAAAGCGTCTCCTTCTCCGGCGGACCTTCGGTCACCATCAAGAGCCACCACAATGTCGGTGGCCTGCCGGAGCGGATGAACATGAAACTCGTCGAGCCGTTGCGCGAGCTCTTCAAGGACGAAGTGCGCGCGCTCGGCCGCGAACTCGGCCTGCCGGACAGCTTCATCGGTCGCCATCCCTTCCCGGGTCCGGGACTTGCGATCCGCTGCCCCGGCGGGGTCACCCGCGAAAAGCTGGAGATCCTGCGCGAAGCCGACGCGATCTATCTCGACGAGATCCGCAAGGCCGGCCTCTACAACGCCATCTGGCAGGCCTTCGCCGTGCTGCTGCCGGTCCAGACCGTCGGCGTCATGGGCGATGGCCGCACCTATGAATTCGTCTGCGCGCTGCGCGCCGTCACTTCCGTCGACGGCATGACGGCGGATTTCTATCACTATGACATGGAATTCCTCGGCCGCGCCGCGACCCGCATCATCAACGAAGTCCGCGGCATCAATCGCGTGGTCTATGACGTCACGTCGAAACCGCCAGGCACGATCGAGTGGGAGTGAGGGGAGAACGGTGGTGATCGCGCAGTCTAAGCGCCAATTTTCGCTGCCATACCTGTTTCATCCATTTGGGCTGAGCTTGATTGGCACCTCCCAAAAAAGCGGGCGTTATTGGTTGCTCGCCGCCCTCCTTCGCGGCCTTGTCTAGGCTATCCCCCCGTCGTTGCCACCGTGCGCGGCGATGAACATGGCGACGGCCGACCGGCAATAGGATTCGATTTCGTTGTCGTCCTCTGCTCTCGCCTCATCGAAGCGCGCAATAATCAAAAGCTCGGAGCCTTTGAAAAGCGCGGCAAACAAGCGGGCGGACCGGATAGGATCGGGCACGTTCAGGACCGCCTTCGCATGCAATTGACGCAACAGGGCCTCGATTTGGGCGATGATGTGGGCGGGGCCGGCTTCGTAGTGGACTTTGCTCAACGACTTTTGGTTCGGCGTGTCGGCCATCACCATGGCTTCGACGTTGCGGACGTCCGGGCGCAGCAGCGTGCGAAGCAGCGATGATCCCACCGCCATGAGCTGACCCTCGGCCGAACCGTCGACGCCGTCGAAAAGGGCCTGTGGGATTAACTGCTGGCAGCGGGCCGCAAAAGCCGCGCCAAACAGCGCCTCTTTGCTCTCGAAGTGCCTGTAAATGCTGAGCTTGGATATCTTCGCTCGTTGGGCGACCTTGTCCAATGTCGTTGCCTGAAAACCCAATTCTGCAAAGAGTTCGCCTGCGGTGTCGACAATGGTTTGGCCAAGCGCCTCGTTGGCGGGCCGGCCACGCCGGCCTCGACTATTTTCGGTCATCTCATTTACAGTCCTTGACAGTATCGTTATCCTCGAATTACGATACTACGCAGTATCCGAAATTCCAAGAGTGGATTTATCGTGTCCTCCAAATCAGGATTGCCTTGGCCGCCCACCGATATCGAATGCGCATCGCTGGACGATTCTGCGCGCCAGGCTCAGCCCAACCCGCTTCATCCGCAATACGGAGCCCATCACCATGGATGACGTCATCATTATCGGCGGCAGCTTTGCTGGCCTCGCCGCCGCCCTGCAACTCGGCCGTGCCCGTCGCAAGGTCACCGTTCTCGACACTGGCCTGCCGCGCAACCGCTTCGCCGGCCACTCGCATGGTATGCTTGGTCACGATCACAAGCCGCCGCTGGACATCCTGGCCGAGGCGCGCCGGCAGTTGGCGCGTTATCCTGCGATCAGTCTGGTCAACGCTCGGGCCGACA
>JBQCFU010000621.1:0-4628 GCA_051958775.1 Pseudolabrys sp. | reverse complement strand
CGTTTACATGCCAGCCGCTTTCTTGCGCTTGTTGCAGTCGCTCCAGTACTGCGGCCACTTCTGGTTGCCGGTCTTGCCGGCGGCCTTGTCCGCTTTCCAGTCTGCGGCGCAGGCGCGCTCGCGCGCATACATCGCCTGGCGTCCATCGGCAGGCTTCGCCGCCGAAGTGGTCGGCGCTGGAGCAGCCGCAGGCTTGCTCGCGGTCGTCGAAGGCGCGGCAGCGGGCTTTGCGGCAGGTGCTGCCGCGGGCGCCGCAGCCGGGGCCACGCTCGTCTTCGACATGCACTCCTTGCTGAATTCGCGATAGGTCTTGCCGGCGGTCTGGTTGGCAGACTTCATCTTCTGCCACTCGGCGGCGCATTCCTTCATCGTGCTTTGCGCGTGCACGGGAGAGTGCGGGAGCGTGACCGCTGCCGCCGCAACAATAACGAAAGCCGTCAGGAGGGATCGTGTCATGGCCATACCAATCCGTTGCCGCCCCGCCAGGATGATACTGCTTTTAACAGCTTCGCAATATCCCGGTTCCGCGTAACGTCTTGATAAAACGCAGATAAATATTCATTCAGAATGCAGACCGGCGACGCGCAGCACCTTGCGCATCACGTTCGGAAACGCTTCGCCCGCCACTTCCTGCGCCGGAATGAAGCGCATGCCTTTCGGCGCTTTGCTGCGCGGTGTCACACGCGCGACATAAACGACAAGCTCCAGCGGAAAATGCGTGAAGACATGAGTGACGCGCTCGCCGCGCCGTCGCCACTCCGCTTTCAGCGGCGCAAAGCTCAACGCCTCGTCGTCGTTGAACGTCGCCGACCATTCGGTCGTCGGCACTTCGGTCATGCCGCCGAGCAAGCCCTTGGCCGGGCGCGTGCGCACCAGCAATTCATCGCCGCGCAGGACGACAAAGGCCGCGCCGCGGCGCTGCTTGCCCTCGCGCTTCGGCGCCTTGCGTGGAAACATCTCCTGCGTGCCCTGTTGCCGCGCGATGCACGGCTCCTGCCACGGACACAGCACACAGGCCGGCTTCTTCGGCGTGCAGATGGTCGCGCCGAGGTCCATCAGCGCCTGCGCGAAATCACCGTACCGTTGCGCGGGCGCAATCGACACCGCCAGCGCCTTGATCGCGGGCTTCGCGCCGGGCAATTCTTCATCGAGTGCAAACAGCCGCGTCACCACCCGCTCGACATTGCCGTCGACCGGCACCGCCGGCTGATCGAACGCGATCGCAGCGATAGCGGCGGACGTGTAGCCGCCGATCCCCGGCAAGGTCTGCAGTTCATCCAGCGTCGCGGGAAACCGGCCGCCATGCTGTTCGACCACGGCGCGAGCGCAGGCATGCAGGTTGCGCGCCCGGGCGTAATAGCCGAGCCCGGCCCACATCTTCAAAATGTCGTCGAGCGGCGCTGCGGCGAGCGCCTCGACCGTCGGCCAGCGCGCCAGGAACTTCGCATAATACGGCGCGACCGCCACCACCGTGGTCTGTTGCAACATGATCTCGGACAGCCAGACCGCATAGGGATCGCTGACGACGCCCGGCAGCGCACGCCACGGCAGCACGCGGCGATGCCGGTCATACCAGGCCAGCAGATCGGCGGGATGGGGGCGCTGGTTCTGCCGCGGCTGCTTCCGCCGGGCAGCCGTGGTTGCTAGGGTCGCCACATCATTCCCCGTGTTGCCCGTTCGAGGGCGGTCATCGTCATGACCGATTGCTGGCAGAGCCTGCGCGCGTGAACAAGCCTTCTCCTCCCGTCGGCAAGCCCTTGTCCGATCTGTTGCGCAAAACCCTTGCCGACAGCTTCGCGCGGCAGGGCTTTGCCTCGACAGAACTGATCTCGCGCTGGAGCGACATCGCCGGCCTCGAGGTCGCGGCGCACGCCCAGCCGGTGAAGATCCAGTGGCCGCGGCCGATCGGCGACGCTCCGCCCGACCCGGCGACGCTGGTGCTGCGAGTGCAAGGCCCCGCCGCACTCGAGATCCAGCATCTGTCCGATGTCATCATCGAGCGGGTCAACCGCTTCCTCGGCTGGCAGGCGATCGGCCGCATCGCGCTGCGCCAGGCGCCGCTGGTGCGCCGGCCGGTCAAGCGCCGCCCCCCGCCGCCCGACCCGGCGGAAACCGCGCGGATCGCCGCCAGCCTCCCGCCGGACACCGACGACGCCCTCCGGCAGGCGCTGGCGCGGCTCGGCGCCTCGGTGAAACGCGACGGCTCGACCATCAAACGAAAGTGACGGACCGCGGCGGGGTCGTGAACGCCCCACCATTGCCACATCCCGTGTTTCCTTATAGCCCAATGAGCGAATGGCGCGGCCTGAGGGCCGCTTTTTTAACGGAGCGTCCCTTGACCATCACCCGTCGTGCATTCTGCGAGCGCACCGCCGCCCTGATGCTGGCCGGCGCGGCCCTGACCACGATCGCCCCGCTTCTCGACGCGCGGCCCGCGCTGGCGCAGGACGCCGTTTCGCTGGTCGAACTTGGCGTCGCCGGCCCGATGGGCGACATGGTGCTGGGAGACGAAAAGGCGCCGGTCACCATCTACGAATATGCATCGATGACCTGCAGCCACTGCGCCCACTTCCAGAAGACGACGTTTCCGGAACTGAAGAAGCGCTACATCGACACCGGCAAGGTCCGCTACGTGCTGCGCGAATTCCCGCTCGATCCGGTCGCCGCCGCCGCCTTCATGCTGGCGCGCTGCGCGGCGCAGACCGGCGACAAGCGCGACCCCGCGAAATACTACATGGTCGTCGATACCTTCTTCGAAACCCAGTCGACCTGGGCCTTCGTGCAGAAGCCCAGCGACGTGCTGCCGAACATGAAGAAAGTCTCGAAGCAGATCGGCTTCACCGACGAGAGCTTCGATGCCTGTCTGAAGAATCAGCCAGTGCTTGATTCGATCGAGAAGGTGCGCCGGCGCGGCGTGGAAACCTTTAAAGTCGATTCGACCCCAACTTTTTTCATCAACGGCAAGCGTCAGGCCGGCGATCTGCCGATGGACGAACTGGCCAAGCTGATCGACTCCCAGATCAAGGGCTGACAATTCGGCCTGATTTTCGGGCCTAAAACGCTGTTTTTCGGCATCGGTCGGGGCGCAAGAGTGCGCCCCGACTCATTTTTGCCTTATCCACCGGGGAAAGGTCTGGAAAAGACCAGCCCGGCTGTTGCTCCGCTGCGCGCGGACACCCATTCTCGCGACCGATAAGACCGGTCGTAGCCCGGCTAAGGCCCGGAACCGACTTCATTTTCATAAGAGGCCCATATCGAGGGCCTGAAGGTTGCGTTATGAAGCTGACCAAGCTGCGCCTGCTCGGATTCAAATCGTTCGTCGAACCGACCGATTTCCTGATCGAGCCCGGTCTGACCGGCGTTGTCGGCCCGAACGGCTGCGGCAAGTCCAACCTCGTCGAAGCGCTGCGCTGGGTGATGGGCGAGAGCTCGCACAAGTCGATGCGCGCCGCGAGCATGGACGACGTGATCTTCTCCGGCACCAACAACCGCCCGGCTCGCAACATGGCCGAGGTGATGATCTCGGTCGACAACAGCGAGCGCACCGCGCCGGCGCAGTTCAACGACGACGACAATCTCGACATCGTTCGCCGCATCGAGCGCGAGGAAGGTTCGAGCTACCGTATCAACGGCCGCGACGTGCGTGCGCGCGACGTGCAGATGGTGTTCGCCGACGCCTCGACCGGCGCGCGTTCGCCCGCCCTCGTGCATCAGGGCCGCATCGGCGAAATCATTCAGGCGAAGCCGGAACAGCGCCGCCGCGTGCTGGAAGAAGCCGCCGGCATCGCCGGTCTGCATGCGCGCCGCCATGAAGCGGAGCTTCGCCTCAAGGCCGCGGAAGCCAACCTCACCCGTCTGGAAGACGTGATCGGTCAGCTCTCCGGCCAGATGGAGAGCCTGAAGAAGCAGGCCAAGCAGGCGATCCGTTATCGCACCGTCTCGGCGCAGGTGCGCAAGGCGGAAGCCACCCTCTTCCATCTGCGCTGGATGGCGGCGCAGCAGGAGGTCGTTGATTCCGAGCACGCCAAGGACGAGGCGGTCCGCGTCGTCGCCGAGCGCACCGGCGCGCAGGCCGAAGCCTCCACCCGTCAGGTCGAAGCGCAGGCATCGCTGCCGGCCCTGCGGGACGCGGAAGCCCGCGCCGCCGCGACGCTGCAGCGGCTCAACGTCGCCCGCAACGAACTGGAGCGCGAGGAGCAGCGCGCCAAGGATCGCATCGTCGAACTGGAAACCCGGCTGGTGCAGTTCACCGCCGACGCCGAGCGCGAGCGCCGGCTGATCTCCGACGCGGAAGCAGCGCTGGCGCGTCTCGAAGCGGAAGCGGAAACGCTGCGGGTCGAAGCGCAGAACAATGCGACACGACGCAGCGGCATCGACGCCCAGGTGCGCGAAGCGGACGAAGGGCTCAACACTGTCGAAAAGGTGTTCAGCGATCTCACCTCCGAACTCGCGGCACTGACCGCGCGGCGCAATCAGCTTGAGGCGGCGGCGCGCAATCACGCCGACCGCATCGCGCGGCATGAATCCGAACTCGCCGACGTCGCGCGCGAGTTCGACGAGATGAAGGCGGCCGAAGCCGGCGGTCCCGATCTGATGGCGCTCAACGCCGAGGTCGAAGACACGCAGCA
>JBQCFU010000620.1:0-4504 GCA_051958775.1 Pseudolabrys sp. | reverse complement strand
CGGTTATAGACATCGTCCAGCCGGACGATGTCGTCCTCGCCGAGATAGCTGCCGGTCTGCACTTCGATCAGTTCGAGTGGAATCTTGCCGCGATTGGCGAGGCGGTGGACCGTGCCGATCGGGATGAACACCGACTCGTTCTCGTGCACGGACGTGACCTCGGCACCCATGGTCACCTCGGCGGTGCCGCGCACCACCACCCAGTGCTCGGCACGGTGGTGATGCTTCTGCAGTGACAAAAGCCCGCCCGGCGTGACGACGATTCGCTTCACCTGGAAGCGTTCGCCCATGTCTATGGATTCGTAATAACCCCAGGGCCGGTGAACGCGACGATGCTTGGTCGCCTCTGGGCGCTGTCCGGCCTTGAGCGTGCTCACCAGGTTTTTCACGTCCTGTGCGCGGGCGCGGGGCGTCACCAGCACCGCATCGGTGGTGGCCACCACCACCATATCCTCGACACCGACCACGGTGGCAAGCCGACCATCCGAATGGATCACGCAGTTGCGCGCATCGATCGCCACCGTCTCGCCATAGGTCGCATTGCCGGCGGCATCGCGCGGCGCGATGTCGAGGATCGCATCCCAACTGCCGATATCGGACCAGCGGAAGCGGCCTTCCACCACGGCGGCGCGATCGGTCTTTTCCATCACGGCATAGTCGATGGAGATCTGCGGTGCGCGGGCGAAGGCCTGCGGATCGAGGCGCAGGAAGCCGAGATCGTCGGTGGCACCGGTGACCGCTTCCTCGATGGCGACTGACACGTCCCCGGCAAGGCGCGAGACCTCGCCCAGCAGCACGTCGGCACGGAACAGGAAATTGCCGGAATTCCACAGATAGCCTTCGGTCACGTAGCGAGCGGCGGTGGCCGCGTCGGGCTTTTCGACGAAGGCGGTGACGCGATGGACACCCTGCGGACCAAGCGCATCGCCGCGGCGGATATAGCCGTAGCTGGTCTTGGGTTCGGTCGGGCGGATGCCGAAGGTGACGATGTGGCCGGCTTCGGCCGCCTCGCGCCCGGCGCGGCAGGCGGCGTGGAAATCCTCGACGTCGAGGATCACATGGTCGGCCGCAAGCGCCAGCACCACGGCATCGGGATCGCGCTGTCGCGCCACGGCGGTGGCGGCGGCACTGGCGGGGCCCGAATCGCGCCGCAGCGGCTCGACCACTACGGTGACGTCGATGCCGATCTCCTCGGCCTGACGCCGCGCGAAGAAATGGAAGTCCGGCCCGGTAATGACAATCGGCTCTGCGAACAGGTTGCGGTCCGCGACCCGTTCCAGCGTCTGCTGATAGGTGGAGCGGTTGCCGACCAGCGGCAGGAATTGCTTGGGCAGCGCGTCGCGCGAAACCGGCCAAAGCCGTGTTCCCGCGCCGCCGGCCAGAAGGACTGGAATAATGAGGGACGCCATGATGGCCGGAAGTTGCCGGAACGCATCCGGCAAGTCACGCAGAATCCAACCCGAAACATCAGCCGTACCGGGCGATAAGGTCGGTCGGGACCGCATGACAGTTGTGCACAGCCGCCCGGCGCGGTTTCGGTTGCCGGCGATTTGCGCCAGTTTGGCCCGCGGGAGGAGTCGCTCCCGTCTCCTGGTCCGCATGCAGGGCGATCTCCGGAACCGCAGATGATCAAGCGCATCCTCACTGTCGGCGGGCTAACGCTGCTGTCGCGCATCAGCGGCTTTGCGCGCGACATCCTGCTGGCAGCGGTGTTGGGTGCCGGCCCGGTGGCGGACGCTTTCTTCGTCGCGCTGCGGTTGCCGAATCATTTCCGGGCGATCTTTGCGGAGGGCGCGTTCAACGCCGCCTTCGTGCCGGCTTATGCGCAGATCCGCGAGCAAGGGGGCGCGGCGCGCGCCGGCCTGTTCGCCGATCGTGTGTTCACGCTGCTACTGGCGAGCCAGGTGATCCTGCTCGCGGTGGCGCTCGTCTTCATGCCGCAGGTGGTGGGGCTGCTCGCGCCGGGTTTCAACGAAGACCCGGGCCGCTTCGCCATCGCCGTCGATCTGACGCGGATCACCTTTCCCTATCTGCTGCTGATCACCCTTGTGACGCTCTATGGCGGCATCCTCAATTCGCTGCATCGGTTCGCGGCGGCGGCCGCGGCGCCGCTCCTGCTCAATCTGTCGATGATCGTCGCGCTGATGCTGGTGGCGTTCTTCCCCGATGCCGGCCATGCGGCGGCGTGGGGCGTGTTTGCTGCCGGCATCCTCGAAGTGTTGCTATTGCTCGCCGACGTGACGCGCGCCGGTGCGCTGCCGGTGCTGCGCTGGCCGCAATTCGATGCCGATGTGCGGCGCTTCTTCAGAGCGCTCGGACCCGCGACCATCGGTTCGGCCGGTGTCCAGCTTGCGCTATTCGCCGATACGGTGATCGCGAGCTTCCTCGCCACTGGTGCGCTGTCGGCACTCTATTATGCCGACCGCATCAATCAATTGCCGATCGGTGTGATCGGCATCGCCATTGGCACGGTGATCTTGCCGGAGATGGCGCGACGCATCGCCACCGGCGACGAGAGCGGGGCGGCGCATGCGCAGAACCGCGCCATCGAGTTTGCCTTGCTGCTTGCGCTGCCGTGCGTGGTTGCATTCCTGCTGGTGCCGGAACTGATCATGCGGGCGCTGTTCGCGCGCGGTGCCTTCACCAGTGCGGATGCGGTCGCCGCAGGACAGACGCTCGCGGCCTATGCGCTCGGCCTGATCCCGTTCGTTCTGATCCGGAGCGCGGTCGCGACGTTCTTCGCTCGTGGCGACACCGCGACGCCGGTGAAAGCCTCACTCAGCGCCGCGGCCGTCAATATCGTGTTCAAGATCCTGCTGATGGGGTCGCTGGCGCAGGTCGGCCTCGCGCTCGCGACCGCGATCGGCGCCTGGACCAATTTGCTGCTGGTGTTGTGGCTTGCAGCGCGTCGCGGGCTGCTGATCGTCGATGCGCGGCTGCGACGTTCCGTCAGCCGGCTGCTGATCGCCGGTGCAGCGCTCGCAGTGCTGCTGGCGTTCTTGCCGCGGCCGCTATCGGCCATGCTCGCCGGGCGGCCATTCCACGACGAACTGATGCTGGCGATTCTCGCGGTCGTAGGTGCGGTGGTTTATGGCGGTGCGATCTTACTGCTGTTCGGCCGGACCTGGCTGCGCGCGTTCGGCGGCGGCAAGACGGCGGAAAAGGCTGGGGAAGCGGTCCGCACAGAGCCGCCGATAGCCTAACGGGCCATCAGATCGATCACGGCTGCGGCAATATTCCATCAATGTTTTTAATGATTATTGTTCAATCTTGCGCTCCAGAGGTCGTATCGGCGCGAATCCACACACGCGCTAGCGCGGCGGGGTGGCTTTGCCTCACCGGCCGAAGCGGCGTATATCTCACCGCAACGCAACATTTATCCTGACAGGTTTTTCATGTCGAGCCTTTGGCCCGCCCGGATTTTTTGCGCCCTCACGGCGCTCTCGCTTGCCGCGTGCGGACAGCAGCAGCAACAGGCTGCGCCGCCGCCGCCCGCAGTGACGGTGGCGAAGCCGGTGCAGCAGACCGTGACTGACTTCGACGAATATGTCGGCCGCTTCGTGGCGGTCAGCAATGTCGAGGTGCGCGCGCGTGTCTCCGGCTATCTCGACAAGGTGCTCTTCCAGGACGGTCAGATCGTCAAGGAAGGCGACCCGCTGTTCCGTATCGACCCGCGGCCGTTCCAGAACACGCTGGCTCAGGCGCAGGCAAACCTCTCGCAGGCCAAGGCCAATCTTGCCTTCGCCGAGGCTGACCTCGGTCGCGGTCAGCAGCTCGTGCGCGACAAGACCATCACCGAGCAGACCTTCGATCAGCGGACACAGTCGTACCGCAGCGCGCAGGCCTCCGTTGCCGCCAATGAAGCGGCAGTGCGGCAGGCCGAACTCGATCTGGTGTTCACCGAGCCCAAGGCCCAGATCGCCGGCCGCATCGGCGACCGTCGCGTGGCGCCGGGCAACCTTGTGACCGGTGGCGCCACCGGAAACACGACGCTGCTCGCGACGATCGTGTCGATCGACCCGATCCGTTTCGAGTTCACCGTCGATGAAGCCTCGTTCCTGCGTTACGAGCGTATCCTCAAGAGCAGCAACGACAGCAGCGCCCGGGGTACAGGCATCTCGGTCAAGCTGAAGCTGATCGACGAGCAGGGCTTCGATCACAACGGCAAGATCGACTTCATTGACAATGTCATCGACCGCCAGAGCGGCACGATCCGCGGTCGTGCATTGGTCGACAATCCGACCGGCCTGTTCACGCCGGGCATGTTTGCGCGCATCCAGGTGCCGGGCTCGCGGCCGTATCAGGCGCTGCTGGTGCCGGACGTGGCAGTCGGATCCGATCAGGCCCGCAAGTTCGTGTTTGTTGTCAATGCGGACAATGCTGTGACGCAGAAATACGTCACGCTCGGCCAGTTGATCGATGGCAAGCTGCGCGTCATCAAGGACGGGCTCGGGCCGGACGATCGCGTGATCGTCAACGGCATGGTGCGCGCGCGCAACGGCAT
>JBQCFU010000619.1:0-5529 GCA_051958775.1 Pseudolabrys sp. | reverse complement strand
GTCATCAGCTTGGAAGGCTGTTGCTCTACCATTGAGCTACACCCGCAAACCGCTCGTTCCGCGTCGGTCGGTCGAAGCGCAAGGCTTGGCAAGCACCTGGCCTGGCAAGCATCTGGCTTCGCAAACCGGGGCGCAAAGGCGAGTGGTGGGGGAAGTAGGACTCGAACCTACGAAGGCATAGCCAGCGGATTTACAGTCCGCCCCCTTTGCCGCTCGGGACATTCCCCCGAAGCCGTCGCACCGCATTGATAACGAATGACAAAGTGTCTTTCGCCGGCCGCCGGATTCGGCCGCTTTATGGGGGTGCCGGGCCCGCAAAGTCAATGGACCTGTCCGCGAATTGCGGGACAAATTTCCCCAGATGCATCAAGGGCCTCCACACGGGACGGCCCGCCCCTCACCCCTTGCAACGGCTGCGCGGACGGCTAGGACTACCGCATGGCTCACAAACCGTCCGCCCCGCGCCGTGGAACCGGCGCACCCGGTAAACCCGGCGAAACCCATCAGCACCGCGACCGCCGCGAGCGCTTCGAGCGCGCGCGCCGCGAGGCCTTGCGCGCCAGCGACGATGATGCGCCGCTGGTGCTCTACGGATGGCACACGGTGAAGGCCGCGCTGGAGAACCCCGACCGGGTGATCCGCAAATTTCTCGCCACCGACAATGCCGCCCGGCGGCTTGCCGAGGAAGGCGTGACGCCCCGCGTCGCGCCGCAGATCGTGCGCCCTGGCGACATCGATGCTCGGCTCCTGCCTGACGCCGTGCATCAGGGATTCTACCTCGAAGCCGATCCGCTCACGCCGCTCGACATCGAGAAGGTCCCGGCCCGCGGCATCGTGCTGGCGCTCGACCAGATCACCGACCCGCACAATGTCGGCGCGATCTTCCGCTCGGCCTCCGCGTTCGACGTCACCGCCATCGTCACCACGCAGCGGCACAGCCCGGACGCGCATGGTGCGCTCGCCAAGGCAGCGACCGGCGCGCTCGAACATGTCCCGCTCGTGGTCGTGCAGAATCTCGGTCGCGGGCTGGAGACGCTGAAGGAGCGCGGCTTCATGCTGGTCGGCCTCGACAGCGAGGGCGACGGCGATCTTGCCGCGGTCGATCTGCGGGCCCCGCTGGTGCTCGTGCTCGGCGCCGAAGGCAAAGGATTGCGCCAACACACCCGCGAGCTGTGCGACAAGCTGGCGCGGATCGACCTTCCCGGCCGGATCAAGAGCCTGAACGTCTCGAACGCGACAGCGCTCTCGCTCTACATCGCCTCGACACGCATCGCCGCCAAGAAAACGGCGAAGCAGGCCTGACGCGCCAACACGTCAGGCCTCGCTTTTCCGGGACACGCCTTAGGCGGTACGGCCTTCGAAACGATCGCGCCCCTGAACCAGCGCTGCGATCTTGCTGTCGGCGATCGAGCGCTTGAGCATCCAGAAGCCGCAATCCGGGTGGATATACTTCACCCGGCCCGCACCGAGGATCTTCTCCGCACGCTCGATCTGCCGGGCGATCGCGTCGGCGCTTTCCGTCTCCGTCGCCTTGATGTCGACGACGCCAAGGCCCATGCCGATCTCGGGACGCAGATCGCGGAACGCTTCCAGCTCTTCCGGCGGGCGGTGCGAGTTTTCCATGACGATATGGTCGACATGCAGGGTGTTCAGATAGGCCATCAACTGGTCCCACTTGCCCTTCTGAATCGACTGGCCACCGTAATTGCCGAAGCACAGATGCACGGCCGGCGTCGTCTTCACCGCGTCGAGCACCTTGTTCATCGCCGCCGCGGCCCATTCCCATTCTTCCGCGTGGCCCGGCAGGTTCGCCTCGTCGACCTGAATGACGTCTGCGTCGATGTGCTTCACCTGCTCAGCCAGAGCGCCGGCAATGCCCATCGCCAGTTGCGCGACATCGCCGTAGTGGTTGTCGATCAGGGTCTTCGCCAGCATGTGCGGGCCGGTCAGCGTGAACTTGAACGGCTTGCTGGCCAGCACGCGCGAGCGACGGCAGGCCGCCGGGAGATCGCGCGTGCCCGACGTGATCGGTCCATCCACGACGCCCGGCGGACGCGTGCGGAACTGCATGCCCTGGTTCTTCCGGTAGTCGAGGATTTCCTCGAACGTCATCTCCGTACGCACGCCCCCGAGCGGCACGACGAAATATTCGATCATGCCGTTCGTTTCGGGATGGTTGACGTCGAAGCGCGACAGCTCGCCGTCGCAGACGACATCGATGCCGGCCTTTTCCTGGGTCGCGATGACGACGCGTGTGGCATCCGTCACCGCCTGCTCCGACGGATTGGCAACGAGCCACTCCGGAACGGGATATGATCCGACCGTGGTGGTTTTGATCCGTGGGCTGGCCATAGCGTTACTGTCTCCGTCACTTCATCTTGCGAGTGCCGCATCTGCGGCAACTCAGGTCACATGGTTAGATCAACCGGTTAGGTCACACTCAGCGCGTTCACTTCGGCAGGAATTCGAGGTTGTAGTACTGCTTCGGATTGGCGGCGGCCGCAGGCTCGATCCCGCCGAACTCGGTCATCAGCTTGACCGAGGCCGCGAAGTTGGCGTCGGTCACGCGGAACGGGATCTGCCCCTTGGTCTCGTCGGTGTAATAGAGCGGCAGGGTGAGCTTCAGACCGGCGACGAGGCTCCCGCGCGAACCGGCCTTCGGATAAGCCCGCAACATCGAATCGATGGCAACTTCCGGATTCTTCTCGGTTTCCTGCACCGAGCGGACGGCGGCTTTCATGAAGCTGCGCACCAGCGCAGCGCGCTTGCTGGCGGTGTCCTTGCTGACCAACAGACCCGAGCTGATCAGATTGAGGCCGTAGTCGGAGAACGGCATCACCGACACCGGCTTCTTCGACGCCTCTTCGATCTTCAGGTTCTGGTCCATCAGATAGCCAAGCATGGCATTGGCGCGGCCGTTGACCACGGCATTGATCTTGGTCTGCGCGTCGCCGCCAACGATGTTCATCTCGCTTTCGGTGAGGCCGACCTTCTTGAGGAACAGCGGCCAGACCTGCGACGGCGCATCGCCGGGCGTCACCGCCACGGTCTTGCCCTTCAGGTCCTGCGGCTTGCGGATGTTGTATTCCGTGAGGCTGATCACAGCCATCGGGCTCTTCTGCAGCAGCACGCCGGTGGCGATCACCGGTGCGCCCTTCGACGCCGCCTTCACCACGGTCGGAATGTCGGCATAGCCGAAATCGGCAGTCCCGGCAGCGACCGCCTGAATGGTCGAGACGGAGCCGCGACCTTCCTGAATGACGAGATCGATGCCCTCGTCGGAAAAATATCCGCGCTCCTTGCCGAGGAAGAATGGAGCGTGCTCGCTATAGGCGTACCAGTTCAGCAACAGAATGACTTTTTCGGCGGCTTCGGCGCGCTGCACGAGCGTTGCGGACATCGCCAGCACGACAGCGGCGGCAAGTGTGCCAAGCCGTGTGCCAAACCGCGCACCAAGACCTAACGCACGAGATGTTTTCAACGTCGCCATCCGGAGCCCCTCCCTCGGAATTATCGTTGTAACCGTTTGGTTAAATCGTAGAGGTGCCACTGAAAGCCGTCAACCGAACGCTTTCCACAGCCGCATGGTGTGGGACGGCTGTGTTTCCCGCCAAAGGCGACGGCCCACCGGCCCGCACGTGTCCCGCGGACACGGCGGCCGGTGATTGATCTCGATCAAAATGTTGCAGTGAAACGCGCGGGAGTGCGCGTTATGCCTATTCGACGCGGATCTTGGCGCGCTCGATCAACGTCTTCCAGCGGACGATCTCTTTGGCGATGTAGTCGTGGAATTCGTTGCCACTGATCAGCCAGACCGTCGCGCCGTCATGCGTGAGCGCCGCGACGATCTCCGGCGCTTCCATCGCCTTGTGGATTTCCTGCGTCAGCCGCCGCACGATCGGCTCCGGTGTATTGGCGGGCGCGACGACGCCATACCATTGGTTGGCCTCGAAGCCAGGCAGCGTCTCGGCAATGGTCGGAATGTCCGGCTCGGAGACGAGCCGCTTCAAGCCAGCGACACCGAGCGCACGCAATTGACCGGTGCGGACATGCTGCAGCACCGCCGACGCGCCGGTCAGCGCCAGTTGCACATGACCGGCGATCACATCGCTCACCGCCGGATTGGTGCCGCGATACGGAACGTGCAGCAGTTCGATGCCGGCAGCGTCGGCGAAGGCCAGCGTCGCGATATGCGCGGCGCTGCCGACGCCGCCCGTCGCATAGCTGAGCTGACGCGGACGCGCCTTCGCATAATCGATAAACTCGCGAACGGTTTTCACCGGCAGCGACGGATTGACAACCAGTGCATTGTTGACGCTCGCGACCATGCTGATCGGCACGAAGCTCTTGAGCGGGTCGTAGCGCAGATGCGGATACATGCTGACGTTCACCGCCAGCGTACCGATATGTCCCATCATGATCGTGTAGCCGTCGGCGGGCGAGCGCGCGACGAAGTCCGATGCGATCGAGCCGCCGGCGCCCGGCCGGTTTTCGATCACGAACGACTTGCCGAAAACCTCCTCGAGCTTCTTGCCCAGCAGACGCGCCAGAATGTCGGTGCTGCCACCCGGCGTGAATGGCACCACGAGCGTGACCGGATGCGTCGGGTAATCCGCGGCGAGAAGACGCGACGGCAACAGCCCGAGCGCCGCCGAAGATGCGCCGAGCGAGAGGACGCGACGGCGGCTCAAGCCGAAAAGTGACGCGATCATAGGACCGGACTCCATGGCACCAGCACCTCGCGATAGCCTTCGCCGCTCTTCTCCACATGGCCAAGCGCGGGGAATGGATAGTGGAAACCCTGCACCAGCATCCGGTCGCTGACCAGCATGTCATAGACCTTGCGCCGCGTCGCTTCGGCGGTCACGGGGTCGACGTCGAGCATGAAATGCCAGCCGGGATGGCGCGCAAACAGGAACGGCGCGTGCGTAACGTCGCCCTGCACGAACACCTGCTTGCCGCCGGAACTCATCACCAGCGAGGTGTGGCCGGGCGTATGGCCCGGCGTGCCGATCGCCGTCACGCCCGGGATCACCTCCTTGTCCCAGTCATAGGTGCGTACGCGCTTGAGCACCTCGCCTGACATCACGCGGCGGACATTCTTGAACCCGTCCTGCACGCGCGGCTTCGAGGCACGGCTCATCTCACCGTCGTCCATCCAGAACTTGTGTTCGGGCGCCGGCACCAGCACTTCGGCATTGGCAAAAGCGAGCGTGCCAGCGGCGCGCAGAAGGCCGTTGATATGATAACCGTGATAATGGGAGATGATGACGGCATCGATCGCCGCCGGATCGATGCCTGCGGCGGCGAGACCGAGCAGCAGCCGGCCATTGATGCCGCCATTGCTCTTGAAAGCCCGCTCTCCCGTTCCGGTATCGACCAGCACCAGCTTGCTGCCGGTGTTGATGACGATCGGATTGTACGGACCGGCATAACTGTTCGGGTCCATGAACAGATCGGTGAGCGCCGCGGTGACCTGCGCCTTCGGCACATTCGACACGAAGCCGTCGGTCACCGGCATCCGGCTGA
>JBQCFU010000618.1:0-3646 GCA_051958775.1 Pseudolabrys sp. | reverse complement strand
GATGGCCGCACGCGCCGCCAAGGAATTGCGCGACGGCTTCTACGTCAATCTCGGCATCGGCATTCCGACTTTGGTGTCGAACTACATTCCCGACGGCATGACCGTGCAGCTCCAGAGCGAGAACGGCATGCTCGGCTTCGGCCCGTTCCCCTATGAGGGCGACGAGGACCCGGACCTCATCAACGCCGGCAAGCAGACCGTCACCGAACTGCCGACGACAAGCTTCTTCTCGTCGGCCGATTCATTCGCGATGATCCGCGGCGGCCACATCGACATCGCGCTCCTGGGCGCGATGCAGGTGGCGGAGAACGGCGACCTCGCCAATTGGATGATCCCCGGCAAGATGGTGAAGGGCATGGGCGGCGCCATGGACCTCGTCGCCGGCGTCAAGAAGGTCGTCGTGGTGATGGAGCATGTCGCCAAGGACGGACCGAAGCTTCTGCATGCCTGCAATCTGCCGCTGACCGGTTCGCATTGCGTCGACATGGTGATCACCGATCTCGGTGTGTTCACCATCGATCGCAAGGGCGGCTCGGGCATGACCCTGATCGAGCTTGCGCCGGGCGTCACGCTCGACGAGATCACCAAGAAGACGCAGGCGACCTTCAAGCCGGCGGCGAACCTCAAGCACTGAATCAAATCCCCACCCGCGCCGCGGGTGGGGTTTTTCTCTCTTTGCATCCGGCCAGCCTCGCGCTGGCCGGATTTTTTATGATCAGGCGGTGACGCTTCCCGCCGGCATCGCATCGCTGCGCGGCTGGAACGTCACCATCAAGCCGAACGCGAAAGCGAGCGTCGCCAGAAACAGCACCAGTCCGAGCAGGCCCGTCGGCGCCAGCACCGCAAAGGCGCTCGCCGTGTAAGCGGCAAGACCGACGCCGACCAGCAGCAACAGCGCGCCGAGCGACAGCATCCCGCCGTTCGCGATCCGCCAGCCGTCACGCGAAGTCGCGAGCGACACCAGCACCAGCACCAGAAGATTGGCGCTCATGCCGAGCCAGACCGGATGGATGCCCCAGAGGAACTGGGAGATGCCCCAGCCGCTCAGTTGATACCAAAGCATGCCGGTGGCGAAGCCGACCACCATCGCCACCACGGCGCCCTGGCGCGTCGCGCCGCGCCACAGCAGCGCGGTGATGACCGGTGCGAACGTCGCCGAATTGCGTGCGGTCCAGGCGAGGATGTTCCACCACGCCGATTGCTCGGAACGCAGCAGACCGAAGATCACCATCAGCACGGTCAATCCGACCAGCGACCACTTGGTGTAGCGAACCAGATCTCCCTCCCTCGCGCCCGGCTTCACTGCCATCATCACGTCGCGACCGAGCGACGTTGCGCCCGAGAACTGGCACGGTCCGCCCCACGCCAGCGCGCAGGCCCAGATACCGAGGAAGAACACGCCGACCAGCGGCGCCGGCAGCACCGTTTCCAGATAGAGCGGGATCGCGATCAGGCCCTTGCCGTTGCCCGGCATCATCGCCGCCGCGCTCAGGCCGAGCAGCGTCGCAATGACGATGAACGGAATGCCCATCAGGCACGCCCAGAACAGGCCCTGGCGCGCCTCGCCGGCGGAGCGGCAGGACACCGCCATCTGAAACGCCGCCTGCGCCAGCGGCACGTTGATGATGAAGGTGCCGAACCACGCCGCGATCTGCGTCATGCCAACCGTGGTCGGCTCATAGAATTCCGGCTTGGTTTCGGCGAGCTTGGTGAGCCCGCTCATGCCCGCGCCGGCATAGACCGCATAGGCGCCGATCGCCAGCATGACGACGAACACCACGCAGTTGATGGTCTGGGTCAGGCCGATCGACCACATGCCGCCGGCCTGCAGATAAACGAGCAACAGCACGGCCGTGAGCACCAGCGACCAGATCATCGGAATGCCGGTCGAGATATTCACCGCCGAGGCGAAGGCCAGCGCCGTCTCCACCGACCACATCGGAAACGCGAACGCCGTGATCGCGCCAGCGATGGCGCGCGCGCCGCGGCCGTAACGGTCACCGATCAGGCCGGAGATCGTCACCAGCGCCCGCTCGCGGAACGGCGCGATCAGAAACAGCGCGATCAGGATGACCTGCAAGGTCTCGGCGACGCCGTACCACGCGGCGGAGACGCCGCGCAGATAGCTCAGTTCAAGAACGGCGATGAAGGTCGAGCCGGAAAACAGACCGGTGATGCAGAACGCCACCAGCGCCGGGGAAAAGCCGCGCCCACCGAC
Source organism: Pseudolabrys sp. (assembly GCA_051958775.1). Classification (GTDB taxonomy): domain Bacteria; phylum Pseudomonadota; class Alphaproteobacteria; order Rhizobiales; family Xanthobacteraceae; genus Pseudolabrys. The sequence goes on along the minus strand of JBQCFU010000618.1, from coordinate 1,428 downwards.
GAAATATCCGCCGGCGCCGCTTTCCGCGCGGCGGCGCGCGACACGGCCCGCAACAACCAGAACCGCGGTGTAAGCGATGGCGAGGCCGACAACCCAATAACCGTATGTGTTCATTATTTTGTCTTTATCACTCTGTCTTGGCCCGCACGTTCCAGGTCACCGCAACCTGCGCACCGCTGTCGCGGATCAGGTTGTAAACGGGGCAGCGCTTTAACACGTCATGCTGGAACACGGATAGCTCCGCCTGCGATGCGTCGGTTGCCATCGACACCTGCAGATCGACCGACTGGAAGTGCGGCGAGACATCGGCGGTTCCGAACAGGCCGCGCTGGTCGACGAGGCCGGCGGCGGAGATCTTGAGATCGTGGAGCGAAATCCCCCGCTCCTTGGCGACCATCTCGACGACGATGCTGAGACAACCATTGAGTGCACCGATGACATATTCCATCGGCGTCGGGCCTTCGTTGTTGCCGCCGAGCTTTTCCGGTTCGGCAATCACGAAGTTGAAGTCGCGCACCCCGAGATCGTTGCGGTACGCCCCCTTCCATTGCGCTTCCGCGCGTACGGTCTTGATCAGGGGTTTGTCGGCATCAGCCGCTTTCTGAGGTGACGTCATCGTTCCAGTCCTGTCGCGCGGCGGTGCCAACGAATGGTCACGCATGGCCTGTCGCCAGCCATCGCACCGGTACGCGATCTTGAAGAAGGTTGTGTCTGCGGTTCCGGCCGGCATCAGCCGGTCCGCCCTTGGTTGTCCGTCCAACCGATAATCAGCCCGCAATGTGGGGTGTCAACCACAGCCAAAGACGTAGGAAGCCGATCAGACAAATCGTCTTCCGGCGCCCGGTCTATCGGAACATCTATACTTCCGTCCACACCGGCTTTGGCAAGGGATTGTCCGGCCGTGCAACTCCAGGGCGCACGGGTCCAATACCCTGCCTGTCGTCATGCCTTGCCATTATTTGGCGTCGCGGACCTCGACCACAACCGCCATGGCGGTATCGCCGGCGGCGCAACCGTGGAATAGGCCGAGGCCACCGCCCTTCATCACCAGTTCCTCGATCAGTTCGATGACCAGCCGCAGCCCGGTCGGTCCCTGCGGATGGCCGAATACCAGCGAGCAGCCGTAATTGTTCATCTTGCGCGGATCGATGCCGGTCTCGCGGGCAAAGACGATGTCATTCACGATGAAAGGGTTGTGCGACGTGATCGCATCGATGCGATCGATGCCGAGTCCCGCCTGCTCCAGCGCCCGCCGTGCGGCCTTCACCGGCGCCGCCGGCATATAGGCTGCACGCTCGCGCGCCTGGCCGAAGCCGCGCAGTGTGATGGCGATCTTGCGATCCTTCGACAGTTCGGCCGCGCGCTCCGCGTTGGTCAGGATCATGCCGGCATTGCCGTCCGCCGGATGGGTCTGGCCGCCATGAGTCA
>JBQCFU010000617.1:0-7553 GCA_051958775.1 Pseudolabrys sp. | reverse complement strand
TCGGCATGATGGGAGATCGTCCAATGGTAGGACAGCGGACTCTGACTCCGTTAATCTAGGTTCGAATCCTAGTCTCCCAGCCACTTCGCCGGCTCTGCCGCTCCCCAGGCCGCATCGGTCAGCCCGATTTCCGCGTGAAGTACTGGATCACGTTGAGCGCCGCGCCGGAAATGTGCCGGCGCATGGCGGAGGCGGCTTTATCCCGGTCGAAGGCAAGGATCGCCGAGACGATCTCCTCGTGTTCCTGCATCGAGGAGCGGATGCGATCCTTGGAATAGAACTGCCGGGAGCGGAACGGCGCCAGCCGGCGGCGGATGTCGATCGCCATGGTCTCGATAGTGCGATTGCGGCAGCCGGTATAGATCGCGTTGTGCAACTGCTCGTTCAGCGCGGCATAGGTCTTGGGATCCTCCCGCGTCGCCTTCAGGCTCTGCTTGTGAATGCGGTCGATCTCGGTGCGGTCGATCATCCGTGCGCGCATGGCGCAGAGCCCGGCGCACAGCCCTTCGATCTCGCCGGCCGCTTCGAACAGATCATCGAGTTGCGGCGCATCGAGCGGTGCCACGGTGAAGCCGTTGCGCGGCACATAGGCAATCAGCCGCGTGGCGGCGAGTTCGCGCAGCGCCTCGCGGATCGGCGTGCGCGAGACCGAGAACCGTTTGGCAAGACCAAGTTCGTCGAGCTTGTGGCCCGGCGACAGTTTGCCGCTGACGATATCCTCGGCGATCGAATGGATGATGGTTTGCGAAAGGGTGGGAGCGGTCATGGGAACGCTGATTGCCCGGTCGGAACGTCGGTTTCAACTTCTCTTTTTGCATCATGCGAGTGTGGCCGGCTTCGTCGCGCCCTCCACCGCACAAACGCCGGCCGTGCCCGCCACGCGGGAAAACCCGGAGGCGGGCGACGGCTCGATTGACAATTATACAAAATATAGCTTTTGTGTACAAAGCCGGCGTGACCGGATCGACCCCTCCAGGACCCTGAGCAGGCAATGATACAAGTCAGACGGATCGGCCACGCGACATTTGAAACTCCCGATCTCGACAAGGCCGTCGATTACTACGCTGCGGTGAACGGTCTGACCTTGATCGGGCGTGGCGACCAGACCGCCTATCTCGCGTCCCGTACCGGGCTTCTGACCATCGCCCTGCAATGCGCTGATGCCGCGCGCTGCGCACGCCTCACCTTCGAGGTGGCGCCCGACAGCGATCTCGCGGCCGTGCAGAAACACCTGGCGGCGGAGGGTGTCCCGAGCGAGCGACGCAGCGACCCGGCCCCGGGCATTGCCGCCTCGCTGCTGCTCACCGATCCGAACGGCACCGGCGTCGAACTCTATGCGACGCGCGGCGATCTCGCTGTGAAGCCGGTGACAGCCGGCGTCGCGCCGCTCAAGCTCGGCCATGTGGCGTTCTTCACACCGGATCCCGACAAGGTCGGCAAGTTCTATCAGCGCTTCCTCGGCTTCCGCGTGTCGGACTGGATCGAGGACTTCTTCCTGTTCATGCGCTGCAACGCCGATCATCACGCGGTGAATTTCCTGCGCGGCGACAAGCCGCGCATGCATCACATCGCGTTCGAATTGAAGGACGTCGCGCATATCGCCAATTCCTGCGACGTGCTTGCGAAGAACAAGATTCCGATCGTCTGGGGTCCGATCCGCCTCGGCCCCGGTCACAACATCGCGACGTTCCATCGCGAGCACGATGGGCAGATGGTCGAGTTCTACACCGAGCTCGATCAGATGAAGGACGAGGCGCTCGGCTATTTCGATCCGCGTCCGTGGCATCGCGATGCGGTGCAGCGGCCGAAGGTGTGGAAGCTTGTCGACGATCCGATCTGGGGTCCGCCGCCGCCGCCTGGTTTTCTCTAGGACGCGATCCGGAAAGGCGTGACGCGTTCCGAAAGGATCGCGCCCGAAAACGTAAAGCGAACCTCAGGCAACTGATCGCGGCTAGCCGACGTGAGCGCAGCGAGAGAGGAGAGTGGCGATGTTCTTCTTCTGCAAGCGGTTCAATCTCAAGCCGCCGGGGCAGCGCAAAGCCACTCTCGACACGCATCTCGCCTGGATGCAGCGCGAGCATGAGGCGGGACGGATCATTCTTTCCGGCCCGTCGCCGGATCTTGCGCTCGGCATGTATCTGATCCGCGCGGCATCGCGCGAGGAGGCCGAGGCGATCGCTGCGAGCGACCCATATACGGTGGAAGGCGACAGCTCTTACGAACTGGTTCAGTGGAATATCCGGCAGATCATGGGCGTGGGTCCGTTCACCGCCGTTGGTCTGGGGCTGGCCGGACGCGGTCTCTAGCGCGGCGATCGGCCGCTCTCGAGTTTTGCCGGAAATGCTGCCCACCGGCGCAAAATCATGCGCAGATTTACGTAATACACGATTGACAATTCTGTATACAAATTGGATTGATAAAATACAGAATTGCAGATGCATGCAGGAGATCGGTTCGATGCAATACCCCGCCATTGCCACTTATCGTGATGCGAAAGCGCAGCCGCGGCTCGCCTTCGTCATCGACGGCGCGCTCTACGATGCCGCTGCCGCGCGCGCGGCCGGTGTGCCGTTTGAGGAGACTTGGCTTGCCGGCGGATGGATGGCGATCCTCGGACAATGGGATCGTGCAGCAGGCGTCGTGAAGGATGCGCTCGCCAAGACCGCGGCGCTCGCGAAGGATGGCAAGCTCACAGCGCTGCCGAAGGATACGCGCGTGCTTGCGCCGTTCCGTGCCGAACGCATCTTCTGCGCCGCCTCGAACTACATCGAACATGCCAACGAGATGGGCACGGTGCTTGCCGCCAAGGCACAGAGCAAGCCGTATATGTTCCTGAAGCTGCGCAACGCCGTGATCGGGCAGGGCGATGATATCCTGATGCCGCCGGAAACCAGCCAGCTCGACTGGGAAATCGAACTTGCCGCGGTGATCGGCAAGGGCGGCCGCCGCATTCCGCTCGACAAGGCGCTCGACCATGTCGCCGGCTATTCGATCGTCAACGACATCTCCGCGCGCGACCTCAACATGCGCGACGACTATCCGTTCAAGTTCGACTGGTTCCAGGGCAAGTGCCACGACACCTTCGCGCCGTTCGGACCCTGCATCGTTCCGGCGTGGTCGATCCCCGATCCGCAGGGCGTGATGATGACGCTGACCGTCAACAAGGACGAGATGCAGAAGGACACCACGAAGAACATGATCTGGACGCTGCGCGAGCAGATTTCATATCTCTCGACCATCGTCTCGCTCGAGCCCGGCGATGTGATCGCCACCGGCACGCCGACCGGCGTCGGGATGGGCCGCGGCATCTATCTCAAGGCCGGCGACGTCGTCACCGCGACGATCGACGGCATCGGGTCGATCACCAACAAGGTGGTCGCCGAGAAGGTCTGATCACGACAATTTCGACATCGAAGCGGGCATCGAAGCCCGCCATCCAGGTCTAGATTCAGAACGGGGAGAAGCACATGCGTATGTTCAAGGCAATGATCGGCGGACTGGTGCTGGCGGCCGCGGCAACCACCGCGCAGGCTCAGGACAAGATCACCTACAACATGGCGTGGCTGCCGCAGGGCAGCAGCGTCGGTGTCGCGGTGGCGCTCGACAAGGGCTGGTTCAAGGAAGGCGGGATCGACGTTTCCATCATCCGTGGTTACGGCGGCAACCGCACGGCGAACGAGCTTGATCAAGGCCAGTTCGAGGTCGGCTATGTCGATCCGATCAGCCTCGTCCTGAACCGTGCCAACGGCGGCAAGATCAAGATGATCGGCGTGATCAATGCGCGCTGGCCGGCCGGCATCTGCTATGCGCCGTCGCGTCATAACGTGAAGGGCCTCGAAGGTCTGCGCGGTCTGACCATGGGTGGCGGCTCGGCTTCGCCGGTGCAGAACGTCGTGCCGGCATGGCTCGAGCTCAACGGTTTGCCGCGCGACGCGATCCGCATGCTGCGCATGGATCCGGCGGTGGTCGACACGTCGTTCGTCGAGGGCAAGATCGATCTTGCGGAATGCTGGCTCGCCAGCAACCGGGCGGTGATCCACAAGCAGGCCAAGGCTGCCGGGCTTGAAGTGAAGGCGATCGAATACAGCGACTACAAGCTCGACGCCTACGGCAGCGGTTTTGCAGCCCGCGAAGAACTGATCAAGTCCAAGCCGGAGGTGCTGCGCAAGTTCCTGCAGGCGTCCTACCGGGGCTTCGAGTTCGCCAAGTCCAACCCGGACGCGGCGGCCGATGCCATGATCAAGCAGTTTCCGACCCTCGACCGGGTGGTGGTGCTGGAGCAGATTAAGGACATCAACAGCCTGATCGTCGAGAAGGACACCAAGATGGGGTCGTTCCAGGAAGGTCGGATGGCCAGCACCGTGTCGTTCGTCGACAAGGCGTTCGACCTCAAAGGCAAGGTCGCCGTGAAGGACACGTTCACCAACGAACTGCTCGGCAAATAAGCCGGGCAGCGAGCGAAGACGAATAGTGGGGATGGCGCGTGCAGGCTGACATCATCAAGGCCGGGTGGCTGCGGGCGACGATCGAGCGGGTAATCCTGTTCGTCGCGCTGGCGGCAATCTGGGAAATCGGCGTCATGGCGTTCAACGTCAAGCCGTATCTCCTGCCGCGTCTCTCCACCGTTCTCGAAAGCATCTGGACGTTCCGGACCACGCTTCTGATCCAGTCGCTGGTCACCGCGAACGAGATCATCCTCGGCTATATCGCTGCGGTGATCGGCGGCATCGTCCTGTCGCTGATCATCTATGCCTGGCCGCTGGCGCGCCGCACGGTGTATCCGCTGGTGGTCCTGTTCCAGGGCTTGCCGAAGATCGCGCTCGCTCCGCTGATGATCATCTGGATGGGATACGGCACATCGTCGAAAGTGTTCATCGCCTTCCTGTTCGCATTCTTTCCGGTGGTGATCTCGACGCTCGGCGGTCTGTCGGGGACGCCGCAGAATCTCGTCGAGCATTTCCGCTCGATCCGCGCCAACACCTGGACCACGTTCTGGCGGCTGCAACTTCCGGCAGCGCTGCCGTCGATCATGGACGGCTGCAAGACGGCGATGCCGCTCGCGGTGATCGGTGCCATTGTTGGTGAGTTCGTCGGCTCGGAGCGGGGGCTTGGCTATCTCATTCTCGACGCGACCGCGCAGGCCAAGACCGACATGCTGTTCGCGGCGCTGATCGCCGTCTCGGTGCTGGCCGGGCTGCTGTACTGGATCGTCGAGATTTTGGCGGATCGCGTCTGGTGGCGGTCGCTGTGAGGAGATTGGACATGTCCGCCGAGATCGCTCCGTCCGCTCCGACGCAGGAAGCCGCTCCCGAAGCCGGCGTCCGCATCGTCAACGTCGCTAAGACGTTCGGTAGTCCTCCCGCCGTTCGTGCGCTGGAGAACGTCAATTTCGAGATCGCCCGCGGCGAACTGGTCGCGCTGCTGGGGCCGAGCGGCTGCGGCAAGAGTACGCTGCTGCGCATCGTTGCCGGCCTGGTGCAGCCCGATGCTGGCGGAACGATCGAGGTGCTCGGCCGCAAGCAGACTGAGCCTTCGCCTGGCGTCAGCGTCGTGTTTCAGACCCACAATATGCTGCCATGGCTGACGGTGGAGGCGAATATCCGTCTTGCCGCCGAAATCCAGAAGCTGGACCGCACCGAGATCGACGGCCGCGTGGAATCGGTGCTGTCGGTGTTGCGGCTGGAGAACTTTCGCAAAAGCTATCCGCACCAGCTTTCCGGCGGCATGCGCCAGCGCGCCGCGCTGGGGCAGGCGCTGATCCTGCGGCCGCAACTGCTGCTGCTGGACGAGCCGTTCGGCGCGCTCGACGCGCTGACCCGCGACCAGCTCAATGTGGAGTTGCTGAGAATCTGGCAGGAAATCCGCAAGACCGTGCTGCTGGTGACCCACAGCATCGCCGAGGCGGTTTTCCTCGCCGACCGTGTGCTGGTGATGTCGGACCGGCCCGGTCGGATCATCGAGGACATCCGCATCGACCTGCCGCGTCCGCGCGACCCGCGCAGCACCAAGGCGCTTCCGGAGTTCAGCCGCTACATCGTTCAGCTCAACCGGATCATGGGCGTCGATTGACCGGGATCGGGCGGGGCGTGCCCGGGAAGCCTCCGGCTGGTCTTGTTGTATGATGCCCTGGGGCAGAGATTCGGTGCCGTCCGATTGCTGCTGAGGCGCGGATCGCCTAACCAGACGCTCGACGAAACGGTTCGGGACTGACGATGGCGAATGCGACCCTGTCCGAGACGGTAGCGCAGGCGTTGGCGACGGAGATCATCGACGGCAAGCTCGCCGCCGGCGACCGCCTCGACGAACAATCGCTGGCGCAGCGGTTCAAGGTTTCGCGCAGCCCGGTCCGCGATGCGCTGCGCCATCTCGCGGCGACCCATCTGGTTGAATATGCGCCACGCCGCGGCTTCTCGGTCACGCGGATCGATCCGGCGCGGCTGCAGGACATGTACGATGCGCTCGCCGAACTCGAAGCGCTGTGCGCGCGCTTTTGCGCGTTGCGCGCGAGCGCGATGGAGAAGGTTGCGCTGGAACGCATCCACGAGCGGGCGAGGGTCGCGGCCTCGAAGCTCGCCTCCGAGGACTATGCGGCGCTCAACGAAGACTTCCATCTCACCATCTATACCGGCGCCCGCAACGAGACGCTGAAGACGGTGGTGCTGGACGTGCGCCGGCAACTCGGCCCGTTCCGGTCGCGCATCTTCTTCCAGCGCGCGCGGCTGGAAAGCTCGATGGAAGAGCACGAGCGGATACTGGCTGCGATCCTCGCCAGCGACCCGGATGCGGCGGCGTCGGCAATGCGCCTGCATACGGCGCAGACGGCAGCCAACGTCATTCAGCTCTCCAGCCGGCCAGTCGGGGCGGCGGGGCGGAAATCCAGCCGCTAACCGTTTGAGGCGTGCGATCGCCACCCTCGCGCCGGGCGGTACTGCTCAGGATCGCCTGATTTCCGCAGAAATTTTATGGCCGCATGCGTCGAGTGGGGTTGCGCTGTGCCTCTCAAAATTGTATGCAAAATTCAGAAATAGGATACAAAGCCAGTTTAAAGGAAAAATCCCATGGCAAAGCTCCGTCACGTCGCGATGTCCGTCCCGGATCCGAAGAAGGCTGCGGAATTCTACTCGAAGGTGTTCGACATGGAGATCGTCGGCGAGACGGATTCCCCGCTCGCCTCCGGCATCTATCTCTCGGACGGCACGATCTCGCTCGCGCTGCTGAACTACAAGGCCGACGAGTGGGCCGGCATGAAGAAGGACCACTACTGCATCAATCACGTCGGCTTCTGGGTCGACGATCTCGATGCGCAGGGCCAGAAGGTGATGGACAATGGCGGCACCTTCTTCAAGGAACTGCCGACCGAGAAGGACTCGCTCTACTACGAGAAGAAGTACCGCGATCCGAACGGCATCATTTTCGACATTTCCCATAACGGCTGGATGGGCACCAAGAAGTAATTCTTGAACCGGCGATGCGCGAGAGCGCGTCGCCGGTCTGTCTTTTTCCGCACAAGCGCAGGATGCAAGAAACGATGAGCAGCAAGTTTCGTGGCGTTG
>JBQCFU010000616.1:0-7012 GCA_051958775.1 Pseudolabrys sp. | reverse complement strand
ATCACGCCGGAGACCGGCGCGATCCTGGTCGAGCCGGTTCAGGGCGAGGGCGGTGTGCGCGTGTTTCCGCCGGAGTTCCTGCGGGCGCTGCGGGAACTGTGCGACAGGCACGGCCTGCTGCTGGTGTTTGACGAGGTTCAGACCGGCGTCGGCCGTACCGGCGACCTGTTCGCCTATCAGCATACCGGCGTTGCTCCCGACATCATGGGCATCGCCAAGGCGATCGGCGGCGGCTTTCCGCTCGGTGCCTGCCTCGCCACCGAGGAAGCGGCGAAGGGCATGACGGCGGGAACGCACGGTTCGACCTTCGGCGGCAATCCGCTGGCGACCGCGGTTGGCAATGCGGTGCTCGACGTGGTGCTCGAGCCGGGTTTCATCGACCGCGTGCGGCAGATAAGCCTGCTGCTGAAACAGCGGCTCGCGGAACTGCGCGACCGTTTTCCCTCGGTGATCTCTGAAGTGCGCGGCGAGGGCCTGCTGATCGGCCTGCGCGCGGTGCCGCCGGTGGCCACGCTGGTGGACGAACTGCGGGCGGAGAAAATGATTACGGTTGGCGCCGGTGACAACGTGGTTCGGTTGTTGCCGCCGCTGACCGTCACGGAAGCGGATATTGGCGAAGCGGTTGCGCGGATCGAGCGCGCCTGCACCCGGCTGGCCAAAACCGCGAAGCCGGAGGCTGCTGCATCATGACGACATCTACCCCCAGGCATTTCCTCGATCTCGACGAGATCTCGAAGGACGAGCTGCGCAAGATCATCGATACCAGCCGCGTCATGAAGGCGAAGTTCAAGGAGAAGCATCAGGCCGGCGGCGTCGTCGAGCCGCTGCTCGCCGGCAAGACGCTGGCAATGATCTTCGACAAGCCGTCGACGCGCACCCGCGTCTCGTTCGATGTTGGCATGCGCCAGCTCGGTGGCGAGGCGATGCTGCTTACCGGGCAGGAGATGCAGCTCGGTCGCGGAGAGACGCTGGCCGACACCGCGCGGGTGCTCTCGCGTTACGTCGATGCCATCATGATCCGTATCCTTGATCCGAATGCGCTCGAGGAACTGGCGCGGCACGCGACCGTGCCGGTGATCAACGGGCTGACGCGGCGCTCGCATCCCTGCCAGGTGATGGCGGATGTGATGACTTTCGAAGAGCATCGCGGGCCGATCCGCGGCAAGACGATCGCCTGGACCGGCGACGCCAACAATGTGCTGGCCTCGTGGGTGCATGCCGCCAAGCAGTTCGATTTCAATCTGCGCATCGCGACGCCGCCGGAACTGAAGCCGAAGAAGTGGCTGATGGACTGGATCAAGACCTCCGGCGTCAGCGTCGAGGTCGGCCGTGATCCCGATGCCGCGGTGAAGGGTGCCGATTGCGTCGTCACCGACACCTGGGTGTCCATGGGCGACCGCGAGGCCGCCTCGCTCCGTCACAATCTGCTGCAGCAGTATCAGGTCAACGCCCAGCTCATGGCCAAGGCCAAGCCGGACGCGCTGTTCATGCATTGCCTGCCGGCGCATCGCGGCGAAGAGGTCACCGACGAGGTGATCGACGGGCCGCAGTCGGTGGTCTTCGATGAGGCGGAAAACCGGCTGCACGCGCAGAAGGGCATCATCGGCTGGTGCCTGCACGCCGAGGGTTTCTGAGGGGGCGGTGTGCTGCGGGGCAGGGCTCATATGGGACCCTCGCATTCCGGACTTGCCGCGCTACATAAGGGGCCATGAACATGACCCACGAGACCTCCTCCGCCATCCCAACCCGAGCCCCGGCGCAACAGTCCATCGACGACATCGTGCTGCCGTTCGAGGTCGCCGCGCTTGACGTGCGCGGCCGTATCGTCCGGCTCGGCCCCGCCGTCGATGCGATCCTGGAAAAGCATGATTATCCGCTGCCGGTGGCGAAGCTGACCGCCGAAGCGATCGTGCTGGCGGTGATGCTCGGCTCGGCACTCAAGTTTGATGGCCGCTTCATCCTGCAGACCCGATCCGACGGACCGGTCAGCATGCTCGTCGTCGACTACAAGACGCCCGGCCATGTCCGCGCCTGCGCGCGGTTTGACAACGCGCGTGTCGAGCAGGCGATCAAGGACGGCAAGACCAGTCCCGGTGACCTCATGGGTGAGGGACATCTGGCGATGACCGTCGACCAGGGCGCCAACACGAACCGCTATCAGGGTCTGGTGCAGCTTACTGGCGACGGGCTCGAAGCGGCCGCGCACGAATACTTCCTGCGTTCCGAGCAGATTCCGACGCGGGTGCGCCTCGCGGTTGCCGAAGAGCTGCGGGCCGGCGAGGGCGGAGCTACGCATCGCTGGCGCGCCGGCGGGATCATGCTGCAGTTTCTCCCGAAAGCGTCGGAGCGCGCGCGCCAGGATCTCGATCCCGGCGATGCGCCGGAAGGTGCGACCGCTCATGTGCCGACCGAGGACGAAGCCTGGGTCGAAGGCCGTGCGCTGGTCGAGACGGTCGAAGACCTCGAACTGATCGATCCCGATCTGTCGAGCGAGCGGCTGGCGTTCCGGCTGTTCAACGAGCGCGGCGTGCGCGTGTTCGATCACCAGACGGTCGATGCGCAGTGCTCATGCTCGCGCGATGCGGTGGAAGCGATGCTGAAGAGCTTCTCGCAGGACGATCGTGACCACATGGTCGAGGACGGACGGATCAAGGTGACCTGCGAGTTCTGCAGCACCGATTATCTGTTCCAGCCCGCCGACGTTGGAGCCAACGCCGGGTGATCGCACGAGCCGCCATCGTCGCAATGGTGACGCTGGCGGCAATGGCGCCCGCCGCGGCGCAGACCTGTCCCGAACCGCTTGCTTCGGCGCGCCGTCTCGCACTGGTGACGGCGGCCGGCATGAATGCCTCGCAGGCGACGTTGCGGCTTTATGAGCGCGCGGCACCCGGCGCGTCGTGGCGTGCCGTGTCGCCGGCCGAACCGGCTTTGATCGGCAAGACCGGCATGGCCTGGTCGCCGTTCTTCCGCGCGCTGGCCCGGCATGGCGAGCCGGTGAAGACCGAGGGCGACAAGCGCGCCCCGGCCGGCTTCTACCGGATCGGCGGCACGTTCGGTTTCGGCGCCGATCCGCGGCCCGGCTATACCCGGATCAGTGAAGGCATGACCTGTGTCGATGATCCGGCATCCGCGCACTACAACCGGATCACCACGCGCCGCACCGTCGGCAATGCGGTCAGCGGCGAGAACATGTGGCGCGTTCCGGAATACCGCCGCGGATTGTTCGTGGACTATCCGACCGATCGCCGCGCACGGGCGGGCTCCTGCATCTTCATCCATCTGCGGGTGCCGGGAAAAACCGGAACCGGCGGCTGCGTCGCATTGCCGGAAGCGCGGCTTGTGGCGCTTCAGGATTTCGCCGCGCCGGGAGCTGTCATCGGCATTTTGCCGCAGCAGGCCCTCTCGCGGCTGGCGGCGTGCCTGCCGGTTAATTGATCGAGCGCCTGGTCAGGTTGCTGTCGAGCGAGAACGCCGGGTTTTCAATATCGAATGGCTCGCGGTCATCGGTGATCATGCCGTAGCTTCCGGCCATGAAACCGGACGGCGTCGTCAGCGGCACCCCGCTGGTATATTCGAACGACCGGCCAGGCCCGAGCACCGGTTCCTCGCCGACCACACCAGCGCCACGGACTTCCTGCAACTTGCCGTTGGCATCGGTGATACGCCAATGCCGGGTCTTGAGCTGCACGGTTTCATCGCCGCGATTGGCGATATCGATCGTATAGGCCCAAAAGAAATAGCTGTCGTCCGGCGACGATCGGTCCGCGAGGTAGCGGGGGGTGACGGTGACCTCGATATTGCGGGTGACAGCGCGGTACATGATAGTGCTCTGCCCGATTATCACCGAATCTGCCGATGAAGGAAGCCCGGATCACAGCGCCCCACATCACGGCAGAACGCGATCTGCGGCTCGATCTGTTCCGCGGCATCGCGTTGTGGCTGATCTTCCTCGATCATATCCCGTCGAACATCGTCAACTGGGTCACGCTGCGCAATTACGGTTTCAGCGACGCGACCGAGATTTTCGTGTTCATCTCCGGATATACGGCGGCGTTCGTCTATGGCCGGGCGATGCGCGAACGCGGCTTCGTGGTGGCGACGGCGAGGGTGCTCAAGCGCACTTGGCAGATCTATGTCGCGCACATCTTCCTGTTTGCGATCTATCTCGCCGAGATTTCCTACATCGCTCAGAGCTTCGACAATCCGCTCTACGGCGAAGAGATGGGGATTCTCGATTTCCTGAAGCAGCCTGACGTGACGATCATGCAGGCACTGCTGCTCAAGTTCAAACCCGTCAATATGGACGTGCTGCCGCTCTATATCGTGCTGCTCGGCTTTTTCCCGCCGGTGCTGTGGCTCCTGGTTCGCAACGCGTCGCTTGCCTTGATTGCCTCCGGCATTCTGTATGCGCTGATGTGGAAATTCGGCTGGAATTTTCCGGCTTATCCCGACGGCCACTGGGCGTTCAATCCGCTGGCCTGGCAGCTTTTGTTCGTGCTCGGCGCCTGGTTCGCGCTCGGCGGTGCGCAGCGTCTGGCGCAATTCATTACCTCGCGCGTTACGGTGGTGCTGGCCGCGACCTATCTCGTTCTGTGCCTTGGCGTGGTGATGACCTGGTACTTCCCGCGGCTCGCATTTCTGGTGCCGCGCTCTGTCGCCGAAGTGATCTATCCGATCGACAAGACCAATCTCGATGTGCTGCGGCTCCTGCATTTTCTGGCGCTGGCCGTGATCGTCGTGAACCTCGTGCCGCGGAACTGGCAGGGCATCAATTCGTGGGTGTTCCGCCCGGCGATCGTCTGTGGGCAGCACTCGCTGGAAATCTTCTGTTTCGGCGTATTCCTGTCGTTTGCCGCGCATTTCGTGCTGACGGAAATCTCCAGCCGCGTGCCGGCGCAGATTTTGTGCAGCGCGCTCGGCGTGGTGATCATGGTTGCGGTGGCCGAGGTGCTGGCGTGGTATAAGAAGATTGATCGGAAAGGATCGGGACCGCGCTCGCCACTCGCGCAGGCCGATCTTGCTGGGGGCGGAGGATGAGGGCGCTGATCGCAGTCCTGTTCGTCGCGGCGAACAGCGGGCTGGCGCTGGCGGAAACGCCGGCGAACTGCCGTGTGGCTGAATCACAGGTGGAAAACTCGTTTCCGCTGCCGGTGGTCGAGAAGGCCATTGCCGCAAAGAACCTGACGATTTTGGTGGCTGGCTCCGGTTCGTCGCAACTGCCGGGACAGAACGGCGCGTCCCGTGCCTATCCGGCACGGCTGCAAAACGCCCTGTCGCAGAAGTTGCCCGGCGTCACCGTGAACGTGACGACGGATGTCAAATCCGGCCGCACGGCTCGTGACATGCTGCCGTCGATCAAGGCGTCGCTGGCGGCCCAGAAGCCGACCCTCCTGATCTGGCAGACCGGAACCGTGGACGCCGTCCGGATCGCCAGCCCGGAGGAATACAGCGCGGCGCTAACCAAGGGCGTCGAGGCGGCGAAGGCGCAGGGCAGCGATGTCGTCCTGATGAATATGCAATACAGCCCCCGGACCGAGTCCATGATCGCGCTCGGAAACTATGCAGAATCAATGCGTTGGGTGGCTCTCCAGTACGAAATCCCGCTGTTCGACAGATTTCACGTTATGAAACTGTGGAATGAGCTGGGGACCTTCGATCTTTATAGCGACACAAAAAAGATGGACACGGCCGAGCGCGTCCATGATTGTATCGGCTGGCTGTTGGCCGACCTCATCATCGGGGCGGCTCAACCCGGTGGCGCTACGCCTCCGATCGACGTCAAATGAGAGATTTCAATCTTGCGGCGTAGCCTGAGCTGGATTGTCACCGTCGCAGCGTTGCTGCTGACGACAAATGGGTTTGTTGCGTTGTCGCCGGCTCAGGCCGAGACAACGGCGACGCCCTGCCGTAACGCGTCCGACATTGCCCGCCTGCGCAATCCGCTGGCCCGTGTCTCCGCCAAGCTCGCGGCCGGCCAGCCGGTTACCATCGTCGCGCTCGGCTCGTCGTCGACGGCCGGTGCCGGCGCCAGTTCACCCGCCGCCAGTTATCCGAGCAAGCTCGCCGCTGTTCTGGTCAAGCGTTTTCCCAATCATCCGATGCGCGTGATCAACCGCGGCGTCAACGGCGAAGAAGCGCGCGATATGCTGGCGCGTTTCGAAGAAAGCGTCGCTGCCGAGAAGCCCGATCTCGTGCTCTGGCAGGTCGGCACCAATGCGGTGCTGCGCGATCAGCCGCTCGCGGCGCAGGACACGTTGATCCATGACGGCATCGCCCGCATGAAGGCGCTCGGCGCCGACGTGGTGCTGATCGATCCGCAATTCGCGCCGAAGGTGATCGCCAAGGCCGATACGCCGCGCATGGTGGCGCTGATTGCCGCCGCTGCGAAGAAAGAGAATGTCGATCTGTTCCAGCGCTTCGCGCTGATGCAGCGCTGGCAAGCCGACGAAAAGATCCCGTTCGAGACCTTTGTCTCGGCCGATGGACTGCACATGAACGACTGGAGCTACGGCTGCTTCGCCAGCAATCTGGCGTCCGCGATCGCGGAAGCGGCAACGCGCCCGGTTGCAACCGTGTCGGCGACCGCCGCGTTCCACTGATCCGGGCCGGCTTTTCAATCCGAACCTGTGTGCCCTTTGGCTTCGTGGTGTCGATGCGTCTCGAACCATGGGCGAGCGATGCGCGCACACAGCGCCTGCTCAACCGGCTGTGGACGCGGATCAAGACCGGGCGATGAAGTTTCGGTTCGTGTGCCGGGTGAAATGAGTCTGACTCTCTCTCCCGTCATGCCCGCATTCATTGCGGGCATCCACGTCCTGCTTTCTGTCTGCGTCATCAAAGTCGTGGATGCGCGGGTCAAGCCCGCCATGACGGGTTGATAGAGTCCCGCGTCTCTCTCGAAGCCTCATGGTGAGGAGCGATCCGTCAGGATCGCGTCTCGAACCATGGGCCGCTTGTGATGCTGTGGCCGCCTCGCCCTTCGAGACGCGGGCTTCGCCCGCTCCTCAGGATG
>JBQCFU010000615.1:0-2182 GCA_051958775.1 Pseudolabrys sp. | reverse complement strand
CGGCGTAAGGCGTCTTGCCGCCGATGCGGATATCGCCCTCGCTCGGCTGTTCGAGGCCGATCATCATGTCGAAGAAGGTCGATTTGCCGCAGCCTGTCTGGCCGACGATGGCGACCACTTCGCGCGGCGCGATGCTGAGGTCGAGCCGCTCGATGGCGACCACGGTTTGCCCGGTTGTCGCCTGCCGGAACACCTTGCGCAGGTTGGTCACCTCGATCGCGGTCGGCTCGCCCATCGGGTTTTTCATGGGTTCGCTCATGCACGCCACCGCAGGACCCGCGCCTCGAACCGCACCAGCAGCGCTTCGAGCAGGAACAACAGCACGATCAGAACCAGCGTCCAGGCGAACACGTCGGCGACCGAGAACAATTCCTGCGCCACCGCGAGCTGATGGCCGATGCCGGTCACCGCGCCGACCAGCTCGGCGATGGTGACGACGCGGATCGCCAGGCTGAGATTGATCTTCCAGCTTGTGATCAGGCTCGGCAGGATCGCGGGAAACATCAGCTTGGTGAAATACTGCACGGCGGTCGGCCGGAACGAGCGCATCATGCCGCGCAGGTCTTTCGACACGCCGCGCATGGCATCGAGCGCATCGACCAGAAACACTGGTCCGCAGACCGCGATCAGCACGAAGGCGATGCGGAATTCCACGCCGCGGAACCACAGCACCGCGAACAGAATCCAGGAGACGACCGGCACCGCCATCAGGATGCGGACTAGCGGGTGCAGATAGTTTTCCAGGCTCGGCGAGCGATACATGCCCATAGCGATGGCGACGCCGCCGACGAACGACAGCACCAGCGCGCCGATCACCCGCGCCAGCGTCACGATCACGTCGATCGGCGTGATCTTCAGCAGGCTTTCCCAGATGCGTACGAAGCTCGGGATTGCGAACGGCGGAATGCCGAGCCACGGCGAAAGCCGGGACATGATCTCCCACAGTACGCAGAAGACTAGAATCGAGATGACGGCCTGACGGGGAAAACGCCCCGTCAGTTCGTTCGCATGCGCATGGTCGGACAGCATCGGCGCTACGGCGTGTAGATGATCTTGTCGTCGGCCATCTTCGCATAGAAGCCGGCCTTCACCGCACGCTCCATCATGTCGAGCAGCGCCTTGCGCGTCGATGCATCCCAGGCGTTGTCAGCGACGATGTCGAGGCGGTTGCTGCTGACGGCGGCCTTGAGGATGCCGGGCGGCAGTTTCACGTTCTCGACCGCGATCTTGTCGGCTGCGTCGATATCGGACTTGATGAAGGCGGCGACATCCTTGAGTGCCGCGAGCAGCATCTTCGGTGCGTCAGGGGCGCGCTTGATGGAATCCTCGCGCATCGCCATCACCAACTCGTAGCCGTTCTGGCCGGTGATCTCCTTCCACGCGTCGGCGGCGTTGAAGATCACTTTCCAGGAGGGGTTCTGCTTCTGGATGATGCTGGCGAGCGGCTCGATCACCATCGCCGCTTCGACGCGATCGGCTTCGAGTTGCGCACGCGCGACGGCGAAGTTCGCATTGACGACGGTGATGTCCTTACCGAGGTCGAGACCTTTGGCGTTGGCGTAAATCTTCACGACCTGGAATTGGCCGCTGCCCATGTCGGCGGCCAGTTGCTTGCCCTTGAGATCGGCAAGCGACTTGATCTTGTCGTCCTTCACGAAGATGACGAGATCGGACAGGGTCATGGCGGTGCCGACGATGCGCGCCGGCACGCCTTCGATCCGCAGCTTCTGATAGACGGTCGGACCGCCGACCTGCACGTCGACCTCGCCGGTGGCGAAGCCCGCATAATAAGCGGCGATCGACGGATAAGGCTTCAGCTCCAGCTCGAAGCCATGCTTGGCGTCGAAGCCGCGGGCCTTCATGATATTCCAGACGAGCGGCGCGATCACCGGCAGCGTCAGGCTGGCTGCGACGATTTTCGGCTTGGTCTGTGCGACGCTTTGCGCGACGCCGGTGAAAACAACAGCGCCTGCTGCCAGCAAAGCGATGACCGCGCGGCGTGCAACACGCGGACGAATGAGTGGGATCATGGACCGATGCCTCCTTGTTCCTCGACGACGTTGCCTCGGGTTGGCCGGTGTTTGCAATCCTAGCCAACAAGACAACTGCGTCGCGGACAACGGTGGCGTCGACCGGAAGCCCATGCAAAACTCTTGGCCGTATTGCAGCGCAAGAGGATTTG
>JBQCFU010000614.1:0-4876 GCA_051958775.1 Pseudolabrys sp. | reverse complement strand
GCCCGAGCCGACCACGGTCGTCAGCAGAATGGCCGTGCCCAGCGCTTCCGCTGCAAGCGGGCGCGAGAGGGTGGGCGGGCTCACGCGGTGGCTGCTTTGTCGGTCGCGCCTTCCATGCGGCCGATGGAGTGAAGCTGTTGCTGTAAGCTCATGGCCGAGAGCTTGTCGAACGGCAGTGCCACGAAGGTCGATATCCGTTGCAGCAGCCAGCGATGGGCGTCGGCGAAGGCCAACGCAATCTCGGCGCTGGAGCCTCGCGCGGCCGCGGGATCGGGAATGCCCCAATGCGCGGTGGCGGGTTTGCCCGGCCAGATCGGGCAGGTCTCGCCGGCTGCGTCGTCACAGACGGTGATGATGAAATCCAGCGCCGGCGCGCCGGGCTGCGCGAATTCCAGCCACGATTTCGAGCGGAGCCCGGATGTGTCGTATCCGAGCTTCTGCAGAAGCGCGATAGTCTGCGGATGCGGCACGCCCTTGGGCTTGCTGCCGGCGCTGTAAGCCACGAGCCGTCCCGCTCCGAGCTTGTTGAGGATCGCCTCGGCGATCATCGAGCGGGCCGAATTGCCGGTGCAGAGAAACAGGACGCGAAGCGGTTGGTCAGCCACAGCTCTTGGCCTTTCCGGTGCGCCGCGGGGACGGGCGGGTGATGTCGCAGATGTCCGGCCGTCCGCCGCAACAATCGTCGGTCAGGAAGCCGAGCAGATCCTTCATGGCGTCGAAGCGTGCCGCATAGATCATCGAGCGTCCGTCACGCCGTACCGTGACCAGCGCGGCATGACGCAGGCGGTCGAGGTGGAATGTCAGAGTGTTTGGCGCAACGCCGAGCCGCGCGGCGATGTCGCCAGCGCTCAGACCGTCGGGCCCGGAGGCGACCAGCAGGCGAAAGATCGCGAGGCGATGACTTTGCGCGAGCGCAGCCAGGGCGTCGACGGCGTCTGTTATTTCCATATTTCAACGATTATCGAAACAATGGGCTTTTGTCAAAAGGGCGATCTCTTGACTTTATTCCTATCCGACTATAATCCTATCCCTGTCCTGCTCACCGAGGGGCGCCATCATGAGGCGTCGTGATGGTCGGGCAGCCCGGAGGGTGCGACGGCATGGTGTGTCCGTCGTGTCGCCGGGGTTGCGGGCCGGAGATACAGCCCGCGATGACGCGGCTTTCCGCGACGGTGCGTGACGCAGCGCGCCGGACCCGGACCCCTCCGGGAGCCATCCACGGGCACTATGACCCGTGCACCTCCCGGTCGCAGTCCAAGAGCCGCAACATATACGGAGCGCCGTAAGGTGCGCGCATCTCTTCTCCCGAAGGAGAGATGCGCTCCGGTGTCATCGCGAGGTGGCACCGGATGATGAAGACGTTGTGCCAACCGGCGCTCCGTCGCCCCTCGTCATCAGATGAGGGAGAGGACTACGGGCGCACCCGGCGCCGGCCAAACAATACGGGCGATGACGCTTGTCCGAAAACAAGCGGGCTGTTTGACAATCGCATCGGAGACTTGCGCATCAAAGTATCCCATCTCGCGTAAACCCGAGATGGGTGGATGCGGCGGCCACGCTCACGCCCCATGGTTCGAGACGGCTCGCAAGTGCGAGCCTCCTCACCATGAGGCTTCGAGAGAGACGCGGGACTCTATCAACCCGTCATGGCCGCGCTTGTCGCGGCCATCCACGTCTTTGACGCCGTGAGAAAGAAAGCAAGACGTGGATGCCCGCAATAAATGCGGGCATGACGGAGAGGGACGCGAACAAAACTCCCACTCCGCCTCATCTTGAGGTGCTCGCGCTGCTGCCTGTCATGAACTGCGCCTTCGCCAATTCGGCAAACAATCCCCCTTGCGCCACCAGTTCGTCGAACGTGCCGCGTTCGACGATTCGGCCTTGGTCGAACACCAGAATGCAGGTGGCGTCGCGCACGGTGGCGAGACGATGCGCGATGACGAAGCTGGTGCGGCCTTTCATCACCTCGTCGAGCGCCGCATTGACCTTGGTCTCGGTCGCGGCGTCGAGCGCGCTGGTCGCCTCGTCGAGGATCAGGATCGGCGGGTCCTTCAGCAGCGCGCGAGCGATCGACAGCCGCTGCCGCTCGCCGCCGGACAGCGCGCGGCCGCGCTCGCCGACATTGGCGTTGAGGCCGCCGGTATGGCGCTCGATGAACTCCAGCGCCTGCGCGCGCCGGCAGGCTTCGCGAATCTGTTCGTCGGTGGCGTCGGGATTGCCGACCCGCAGATTCTCCGCGATCGAGCGGTTGAACAGCAGCGGCTCCTGGAACACGACGCCGATGTTGCGGCGCAGGCTGGCGAGCTTGATGTCGCGGATGTCGGTGCCGTCGATGGTGACGCGGCCGGTCTGCGGGTCGTAAACGCGATGCAGGATCGCGAGAGCGGTCGACTTGCCGGCGCCGGTGCCGCCGACCAGTGCGATCGTGTCGCCGGGTTTTGCCGTGAACGACAAATCCTCGACAGCGGGCTTGCCGCCGTCATAAGCGAAACCGACGTGTTCGAACGTCACGTCGCCGCGCACATGATCGAGCGTGACCGCATCCTTGCGCTCGACCACGCCGGAGGTGGCGTCGAGCACGGCGAAGAATTCGGTGAGCCGGGGCGCATCCATGAAGATGCGGTTGACGAAGCCGGCCATCTGTTCGAGCCGCTGGATCAACATCGCGGCGAAGCTCATGAACATCACGATCTCGCCGATGGTCGTCAGCCCCTGCGCGAACAGCCACAGGCCGAGCAGCAGGATCGCCAGCATGGTCAGCGTGGTCGAGGCGCGGGTCAGCGTGCCGACCAGCGCCCACCACGAGAGCACCGGCATCTGTGCGCCGAGCAGCCGGTCGATCACCGTGCGCAGGCCGAGCACCTCGACCTCGACGCGGGTGAAACTCTGCACCAGTGCAACGTTGCCGAGTGTATCCGACGCGCGTTCGGCGAGATCGGAATAATAGCGCTCCACCGTGCTCTGCAGCGTCTCGGTTTTGCGCAACACCAGCGTCGTCAGGATCACGAACACGAAGCACAGCGCGAACAGGAGCAGCGCGAGCCGCCAGTTCATGTAGAGCGCCATCGGCAGCAGGATCACGGTTGCAGCGAAAGCGGCGAGATGTTCGCGGAAGAAGCCGAGCCACAGCGCCCACAGCGTGTCGGTGCCGGCGAGCATCACTTTCATCAGCCGCCCCGAATGCGTGGCGCTGTGAAAGCTGAGTGGCAGTTGAATCACATGCTCGAAATAGTTGCTGAGCACCGCGTGACGGCGGCGATGCGCGAGGCGATCGGCATAGAGCGCCACCAGCGCGCCGCAGATGATCGTGAACAGGCCGAAGCCGACCCATGCTGCCACCAGCGGCAACAGCACCGGCAACCAGACGCTGCTCTCGCTGGCTTTTGCACCCGCGAGCGCGTCGATGATTCGACCGAACAGCACCGGTTCGGCGAATTGTGCGAGTGCGAGTGCAACATTGGCGACCGCCAATATCCAGCCGAGCATGACCTGCTCGCCGAGGAGAGCGAGCACGCGGACGTAAAGGTGGAGCATTTTCATGATGATGCGCGAATTTCCGTCGCATATGCGCAAAGCTGCATACCACGGCACACAGCGGGGCTCACGTGCGAAAAAAACACTTCGCTGCAACGGTGGTGCCTGGTTACACTTGGGTCAAGCGCCGCCAGGCGCCGGCCGCGGGGAGGTTTGTCGCATTGAATATTCCCACCGATCTTTTGCGCACCCTTCTCGCAGTTGTGGACGTCCGCAGCTTCACTCAGGCGGCCAAAGCGCTCGGTATTACCCAGCCCGCGGTCAGCGCGCAGATGAAGCGGCTGCAGGGGCTGCTCGGCGGCGATCTGTTTGATCGCAGCGCGCCGGGCATCGTGCTGACGCGCAAGGGCGAAGCGGTGGTGAGCCACGCGCGCCGGATGATCGCGCTCAATGACCAGATCATCGGCCTGACCCATCCGGCCCCCCAGGCGCAGACCATCAGCGTCGGCCTGCCGGGCGATCTCTCCGGTCCGCTCTTGCCGTGGACCATCGCAAAGTTCCGCAAGCGCTGGCCGGATTACAATTTCCAGGTGCGCAGCGGCGTCGCCGGTCCGTTGATCGCCGAATTGCGCGAGGGCCATGTCGATATCGTCGTGGCGCTGTCGCACGAGGAGCCGACCGACGCGCGGCACCACTGGTCCGATGAACTGATCTGGGCGCGCAGCGACGCGACCCCCGTCGACCCGGGTTTGCCGGTGCCGATGCTCGCCTTCAGCGGCGAATGCATGTGCTATCGCGCCGGGGTGAAGGCGCTGCAGGATGCCGGCCGGCCGTCGCGGCTGGTCTATACTGCTTCGACCGTGCTCTCGCTCGCGGCGGGGGTCGATGCCGGCCTCGGCGTGCTGGTGATGACGCGCAGCCGCATCCGCATGACGCAATTGATCCGCTGGGACGACGCTCCGCTGCCGGCGCTGCCGAAGCTCTATGTCGGCATCTATGTCCGCGACGGTGTCGACAGCGCCGCGCTGAACGATCTCGCCGACGAACTGGCGCCGATGCTGCGCCCGAAGCCGGACGACATTCTGCTCAACCGGCGCGAATATCAGGCGGTCAGCCACGCGTTCGACAAGGCCGCGACGCTGCGCAGCGTGCCGCGGATCGGCGAGGTCTGATCGGTCGATTCGCGTGTAACGTTCTTTTTTGATTGGTCGCGTTTTCTTGACGCGAACCGGTGCCCACTTCGCTTGAAAAAACGCTCTACGCCTGTCCGAAGCCGGAGCGCTGCGCCCACCGGGTCATGCGCTTTTCGAGCAGCGCCATCACCCAGTACATGACGATGCCTTCGATCGCGAGCACGACCAGCCCTGCGAAGATCAGCGGCACCTGGAACTGGGCCTGCGCC
>JBQCFU010000613.1:0-5657 GCA_051958775.1 Pseudolabrys sp. | reverse complement strand
CTTCGACCAGCACCGTGTCGATGTCCCAGGATGGTTTCTTGTAACGACGCGTCGAGCGCTCGAACATTTCCGCGGCCGCGGCCATGGTCCGGCCGTACATCGTGTGCGAGAGCGGATTGGCCGGGTTCTTGAAGAACAGCTTGGTCGCATCGGCGGCAACGCGCGACGGGTTGAGCGCAGCGTGGCCGAGTTCATAAAGCCAGTACATGGGTGTCGAGGGGATAAAGCTATCGCTCGCGGGAAGCGCAGCCGCGCCCCCGAATTCGCCTATCGCCATCTCGCTGATCCCCGGCCCGTTTTTATCTGATTGCTGCACTGCGAAAGCATGACCGTTTTTTGAAACAGCGTCAATCTAACGCAGCAGACCTTTTCACCACGTTTACAGGGTAAATTATTCCACCGCATCAATAGCTTCGGCTTTATTCGCCGGTTTGCAGCAAAGTTCCATGGCGCCGCGCGCTGCTCAGCAGCAAGGCGAATGCGACGCAACCTGCCGAAAACAGCACCACGTTGAGCGCGAGCGCCTGCAGCATCAGGTCGCCGCGGAACTCGTGGTGAATCAGCAGCGCCCGCATGCCTTCGAACACATAGGTCGGCGGCAGCGACCAGGCGATCCATTGCAGCCACATCGGCAGCACCGACACCGGATAATAGACGCAGCACAGCGGCAGCAGCAGGAACATGAAGGTCCAGGCCAGCGTCTCCGCGCCAAGCCCGTTGCGCAGCAAGAGACCGGCAACGAGGATTCCGATCGCCCAGCTCGTCAGCATCAGATTGGCGAAGAACGCACCAAGTGCGAGACCAAGCCCCCACAGATTGAAGCCGAAGAACACGATGGCAAGTAGCGTCACCGGGATCATGCCGATCGCGAGACGAATGAGACTCATGATGATCAGCGACAGGATGAATTCAGCGGGACGCAGCGGCGACATCATGATGTTGCCGAGGTTGCGGGCATACATCTCTTCGAGGAACGAGATCGAGAAACCAAGCTGTCCGCGGAACAGAATGTCCCACAGCAGCACAGAACCGATGAACACGCCGCCGGCCCGCACGAAGAACCCGGCATTCTGCTGGATGTAGGTCTGCAGGAAGCCCCACATCAGCATCTGCACCCTCGGCCAGTAGATCAGATCAAGAATCCGCGGCCACGACGAGCGCAACAAGTACCAGTAGCGCCGCACCATGGCGGCGACGCGATGGGGCGAAAATTCGAAAACAGAATCCATCACGGCACCTTCTGCTGCGCTTCGCCACGGCCGCGCGCGATATCGAGGAACACATCCTCCAGCGTTTCGCGACCGTAACGCGCCAGCAATTGCTGCGGCGTATCATCGTCGACGATCTCGCCCTTCTTCATCATGATGACGCGCTCGCACAGCCGCTCCACCTCAGCCATGTTGTGCGAGGCCAGCAGCACCGTGGCATTGTGCGTCCGGCAATAACGTTCGAGATGGCCGCGCACCCAGTCCGCCGTATCGGGATCGAGCGACGCGGTCGGCTCATCGAGCAGCAACACTTCCGGATTATTGAGCAGCGACTTGGCGACCGAAACGCGCGTCTTCTGTCCCGCCGACAGTTTGCTGGAGGGGCGATCGAGAATGTCGCGCAGATCGAGATCGCTGGCGAGTTGATCGATCCGCCCGGCGATATCCGGCACCGCATAGAGGTCACCGAACACCCGCAGGTTCTGCCGCACGGTCAGCCGCATCGGCATGTCCACATAAGGCGACTGGAAATTCATCCGATGCAGAACGCGATAGCGCTGCCGCGGCATCTCCGCGCCGAGCACCCGCACACTGCCCGAGGTCGGCGTCAGCAGCCCCATGATCGTGGCGATGGTGGTGCTCTTGCCGGCGCCGTTGCCGCCCAGCAGCCCGGTCATCGTTCCCGGCATCAGGCTGAACGAAATGCCATTCACCGCCGTGGTGGTGGCATAGGTTTTCACCAGCCGGTCGACAGCAATGGCAACTTTGGTCGTGGCGTCCATAGCCGGTCCGGTGGATGAAAGTAAGCGTCGGCGCAGATGTGGCGAGATGCCGCTGACTTGTCCAGCACCGAATGGACGTTTCAGGCATGCGCCGCTGCCGGCGGCCGTTTCGGACCGCGCCAATCACGCCTAGAATAGCCCACATGCCCTTGCTCGATCTTGCCGCCTCCCATCCGCGCCGCAACGTCCGCCTCGACACGCTGGTGCAATTGCGCTGGCTGGCGATCGCCGGACAGACCTCGGCGGTCATCGGCGTCTATTTCGGCCTCGAATTCACGCTGCCGCTGTGGTCGTGCCTCACGGTGATAGCGCTGTCGGCGCTGCTCAATATCGCGCTTCGCGTCCGGTTCTCCGCCACCCAGCGCCTCGAGCCGGAACGCGCCGCGTGGCTGCTCGCGTTCGACATCGCCGAACTCGCGGTGCTGCTATTTCTCACCGGCGGATTGCAGAACCCATTCGCGTTCCTGTTTCTCGGCCCGGTGCTGTTCTCCGCCACCGCGCTGCCGCCCCGCTACACGCTGATGCTCGGCGGCTTTGCGGTGCTGTGCGCCACCGTGCTGGTGTTCGCGCACTTCCCGCTGCCGTGGGACAGCAACGATCCACTGGAACTGCCGCCGATCTACATGGTCGGCGTCTGGCTCTCGATCCTGCTGTCCATGGGCTTCATCGGCGTGCATGCCTGGCAGATCACCGAGGAAGCGCGGCAGCTCACCGACGCCTTGGCGGCGACCGAACTGGTCCTGGCACACGAACAGCATCTCTCGCAGCTTGACGGTCTTGCCGCCGCCGCAGCGCACGAACTCGGCACACCGCTCGCGACCATCACCGTGATCGCCAAGGAACTGGAACGCGCCATCTCCGCCAACTCGCCACATCGCGACGACATCCGTCTGCTGCGCGAACAGGCGCTGCGCTGCCGCGAAATTCTGGCGAAGATCACCGAGCTCTCCACCAGCAACGAACCGCTCGACCGCATGCCGCTGTCGGCGCTGATCGAAGAAGTCGTGAATCCGCATCGCGATTTCGGCGTGGCGATCGACGTACCGAAGCCGGACGCGGATGAGCCTCTCGCCTCCCGCAACCCGGCGATCCTCTATGGCCTCGGCAACATCGTCGAGAATGCCGTCGATTTCGCGCGAGAGCGCGTCACCGTGAAAACCGAATGGACCGAGGACGAAGTGGCGATCACCGTCAGCGATGACGGACCGGGCTTCGCCCCGGAAATCCTGGCGCGCATTGGCGAGCCCTATGTCACCAGCAAGCGCGGCCGCCGCGTCGGCGACAAATCGGAAACCGCGGGCCTCGGTCTCGGCTTTTTCATAGCCAAGACATTGCTGGAGCGTTCCGGCGCCATCGTCGCGTTTCAAAATCGACCGTTGCCGGAGCGCGGCGCGATCATTCATATCCGCTGGAACCGCGACGATTTCGCGCGCCCCTTGGGGCTTGCAGCCTGATTTATCGCCTGTTTCCAGCGCAAATCGGCTACCGCCGTAATTGTGCCACGGTACCTTTCCACGCTAGATTACTGTCGAATTGAGCGTTCTGATCCACTTTTGCCGACCACCTGGAGGAATGAAACGTGTCACTGACTGTCGCTGAAAGCGCCGCCGCCACCCCGCGCGAGCAGGTTCCGGCGGAACGCTCGCTGCTGATTGTCGAAGATGACAAGTCGTTCCTGCAGCGTCTGGCGAAGGCGCTGGAGTCGCGCGGCTTCGCCGTGACCACCGCTGAGTCCGTGGCGGAAGGCCTGATGCAGCTTGAGCAGTCGCCGCCGGCTTTTGCCGTCGTCGACATGCGGCTGCAGGACGGCAACGGCCTCGAAGTGATCTCGGCGCTGAAGCGCCGTCGGCCTGACGCTCGCGGCATCATCCTCACCGGCTACGGCAACATCGCCACCGCGGTGAACGCGATCAAGCTCGGCGCCGTCGACTATCTAGCCAAGCCGGTCGACGCCGACGATGTGCTCGCCGCGCTGCTCGCGCTCGATCACAAGTCGATCGAACTGCCGGAAAATCCGATGTCGGCGGATCGCGTGCGCTGGGAGCACATTCAGCGCGTCTACGAAATGTGCGGGCGCAACGTGTCGGAAACCGCACGGCGGCTCAGCATGCATCGTCGCACCCTGCAGCGCATCCTCGCCAAGCGCGCGCCGCGCTAAATTTCTAAAACGCGTCGCTGTAAGGCCCGGTCGGATCGATCAACGACTGTAGCCGCAGCGATGCGGCACGCGCGATCGCCAATAGCATCGCCTTGCGCACCGTGGCAGCGAGCTGATGCTCCGGCGCATCGCATTTGATCTCGGCGCCGAACGCATCGGCGACGATCAATCCGGTGTCCGGCGGAAAAATTTCGCACGGCACGTTCTGCGTGGTGGCGAAGAACAGCCGATCGCAGTGCTGCCGATAGTCCACCCACTTGTGATCGGCGCGAAAATCCGCGATCGACGACTTGATCTCGACGATCCAGATCGCGCCCTTGCGATCGACCGCCGTGAGATCAGCGCGCCGTCCCGACGTCAGCGGAAGCTCGCTGACACAGGAAAAGCCGTGTGCAGCGAGCAGTCGCGCGGTACCTCGCGCCACCGCCAGCGCCGTCTCCGACTGGCGGCCATCCACCGGCGCTTCGATCCGCTGCGACAGGCTCATCACCGTCGCTCCGCCGCGCGTTCGGGAAACGCCGCGGCAAGACCGTCACGCGTGGCGGAAAGAAGACCGCGCTCGGTGATAAGGCCGGTGACGAGCCGCGCCGGCGTCACGTCGAAGGCATAGTTCGCGACCGGCGAGCCATCCGGCACAATCCGCACCGCTTCGATGCGACCATCCTCGGTGCGGCCGGACATCACCGCCACCTCATCGGCGGCGCGCTGCTCGATCGGAATCTCCGCGACACCATCGTCGACCGTGAAGTCGATGGTCGGCGACGGCAGCGCCACATAGAACGGCACGTTGTTGTCTTTCGCCGCCAGCGCCTTCAGATAGGTGCCGATCTTGTTGCAGACATCGCCCCGCGCGGTGACGCGGTCGGTGCCGACGATCACCATATCGACCAGACCATGCTGCATCAGATGGCCGCCGGTATTATCCGGGATCACGGTATGCGGAACGCCGTGCTGGCCAAGTTCCCACGCGGTCAGCGACGCGCCTTGATTGCGCGGCCGCGTTTCGTCGGCATAGACGTGCAGCGAAATGCCCTTGTCGTGCGCGAGATAAAGCGGCGCTGTGGCGGTTCCCCAATCAACCGTCGCCAGCCAGCCGGCATTGCAATGGGTGAGCACATTGACGCGCTCGCCCGGTTTCTTGCGTGAGGCGATTTCTTCGATCAGCCGCAGGCCGTGCTCCCCGATGGCACGATTGATGGCAACATCCTCGTCGCAAATTTCCGCCGCACGCTTCTCGGCAGCGGCCAGCCGCTCGTTCCGCGGCCGGTTGCGAACCGCTGCCATCACCTCGTCGAGCGCCCATTTCAGATTGATTGCCGTCGGCCGCGTCGCTAGCAGCGTGCGATATGCGGCTTCGAGCGCATCGTCCGAGGCGTCCTCCCGCAAGGCGAGCACCATGCCGTATGCCGGTACCGCGCCGATCAGCGGCGCGCCGCGCACCTCATTCGAGGAAATCGCTTGGGCGGCCGCGTCGGGCCACGTGAGCCGCACGGTGCGGAATTCGTGGGG
>JBQCFU010000612.1:0-2810 GCA_051958775.1 Pseudolabrys sp. | reverse complement strand
GGCGGTGGCGCTCGACGATGGCGGCGGTGTTTTTTGTTGGTGGGGCCACGGTCCTTACCCCCCGTTCAAATGGGGTGGTCGGCGCGTGAAACGCGCCGGGAAGGGATCCATGACCAAGATAGGCGACCCCCTCCCGGGTGGCGGGGCGAAACCGCCCCCCCCTGATCGGGGGCGGCCGGTGGGCGCCCCCACCCGGGAGGGGGTCGTCGCCTATCTTGGTCAAGGATCCCCTCCCGGCGCGTTTCACGCGCCGACCTCCCCTTTGCAAGGGGAGGTAAGGACCGTGGCCCCAGCGAGAAAATCCTCCGCGTCCTTCGTCGAGCGCCACGGCCTGTGGTCGCCCGAGCAGACGCGGCGCGCCGCGGCGGTGGCGCGCGAGATCAAGCAGCGCAAGCTCGAAACGGTACGCTTCTCGTTTGCCGACCAGCACGGCGTGCTGCGCGGCAAGACGCTGCTCGCCGAGGACGCGATCGGCGCGCTGCGCTCCGGCGTCAGCATGACGACGACGCTGCTCGTCAAGGACACCTCGCATCGCAGCGTGTTCCCGGTGTTCACCGCCGGCGGCGGCTTCGGCATGCCGGAGATGGAAGGCGGTGCCGACTTCGTCATGGTGCCCGACCCGGCGACATTCCGCGTTTTACCGTGGGCGCCGACCACCGGATGGGTGTTGTGCGACATCGTGTTTTCCAACGGCAAGCCGGTGCCGTTCTCGACGCGGCAGGTGCTGCGCGACGCGACGGCCAAGCTCGCTGACGACGGCTACGATCTGCTCGCCGGCCTCGAAGTCGAATTTCATCTGTTCAAGATCGAGAATCCGCGGCTGGCGCCGGGCGATGCCACGTGGCCGCCGGCTGCGCCCGAAGTAAGCCTGCTCACGCCGGGCTATCAGTATCTCACCGAGACGCGCTTCGATCAGCTCGAGCCGGTGCTTGAACTGCTGCGGCAGAATGTGGTCGCGCTCGGCCTGCCGCTGCGCTCGATGGAGATCGAACTCGGGCCGAGCCAGTGCGAATTCACTTTCCGTCCCGGTGCTGCACTCGCCTCGGCCGACGCGATGATCCTGTTCCGCGCGGCGGTGAAGCAGGTGGCGCGCCGCAACGGCCTGCTGGCGAGCTTCATGTGCCGGCCGGCGCTGCCGCATGTGATGTCGAGCGGCTGGCATCTGCATCAGTCGCTGATCGCGCGCAATAAAGGGAGATCGGGCGGGCGCAATGCATTCGTGTCGGACGGCAAGACGTCCAAGATGCCATTGTCGCCGCTCGGCATGCATTATCTCGGTGGCCTGCTGACGCACGCCGCCGCCTCGGCCGCGTTCTCCACGCCGACCATCAACGGCTACAAGCGCTATCGGCCGTATTCGCTGGCGCCGGATCGCGCGATCTGGGGCCGTGACAACCGCGGTGTGATGATCCGCGTGCTCGGTCAGCCGGGCGATGCGTCGACGCATCTGGAAAATCGCATCGGTGAACCGGCGGCCAATCCGTATCTCTATCTCGCCTCGCAGATCCATGCCGGCCGCGACGGCATCGCGCGCAAATCCGATCCCGGCCCGTCCGCCGACACGCCGTATGAGGCGCAGGCGCCGCTGCTGCCCAAGTCACTCGGCGAAGCTCTGGCGGCGTTGCGCGGCAGCGACTGCATGCGTGCCGGACTCGGCTCGGGCTTCGTCGATTACTTCGTGCGTCTGAAGGAAGGCGAGCTCGCGCGCTACCAGAAAGAAGAGACCGACGCGCCCGAGGCCACGGCCTGGGAGCAGCGCGAATATTTCGATCTGTTCTGAGCCATCAGACGTTTCATTACAATTTTAAGCAAAGGACTCCGTTTGTTCTCGCGATCCGGAAAATCCGGACGCGCTAGACTGCCGGCCTGCGTGTCCGGTGTCGGGCGCATGAGTTGAGTCAGTGAGGCAAGCGTGATGCGGGCGATCATTCTCGGTGCGGCGGCGCTTGGTGCGGTGTGCAGTGCGTTGTCATGGCAGACGTCGCCGGCCTCCGCGCGCGAATGGGGTTTCGAACGCAGCTACTATCCCGGTCCGTTCAACGAGCTTTACTTCCAGCGGCTGCCGCGCGGCAGTTGGTCCGGCGCACGCGTGCCGCGGCCCTATCGGGTGGTCGTGCCGCCGGATGCCTATTGGGGCGGACCGGTCGCGGTCTACAGCCCATCTTGCAAACAGCGCGTGCTGCGCCGGACCTCCAATTTCGGCTGGCTCTGGACCACAGCCTGGGTCTGCTGAGCCTTCCTGCGGAACTCATCAGCCTGTGCGGCATTGAGACAGCGGAACCGTTGAGGAAACCGCCGAGGATACCGTTATGCTGAAATGGGCCTTCATCATGCTGATCGTCGCGCTGATCGCGGGACTGTTCGGCTTCACTGATCTTGCTCAGGCATCAGCTGGCGTGGCCAAATTCCTGTTCGGCCTGTTCCTGGTGATCTGCGTGATCCTGTTCTTCCTCGGCTTCCGCGCGGCGCGCGGGCCGTGAGAACGCTCATCTCTATCCACTCGTCATGGCGCGCTTGTCGCGGCCATCCACGTCTTGCTTCCACGCGGCGGCGTAAGGCGTGGATGCCTGGCACAAGGCTTGTGCTCGGGCCGGCCGACGGCCGGTCCCGTGTGCCGGGCATGACGCGGAGAGAGTGGAGCGATCTCGGCGGCCGGCTGAAAAAGCGGACTAGAACCAGCGCTCTTTGACGACCACCGTATCGCCCGGCTTGAGCGGGAACGTCAGCGGCACGTCGCCGGAGAATTGCTGGCCGGGAAGATTGCGCGTTACCTTCACCGTTGATTTCGAGGCGCGCGGGCCGAAGCCGCC
>JBQCFU010000611.1:0-8978 GCA_051958775.1 Pseudolabrys sp. | reverse complement strand
ATTCGTATGTCGCGTAACCCCTCTCCCGCCACGGCCGCACGGCCGTGGCATCTCGACGCTGCGATCCGCAGCACTCGCATCGATTCCATCGACTGGCCATTCATCGACACCGGCGGCAACGGACCGGCGCTGATCATGCTGCCCGGCTCGGTCGGCACCTGCGAAATGTTCTTCAAGCAGATCGCCGCGCTTCGCGACCGCTTTCGCATCGTCTCCGTCGGCTATCCTGCACTCGCCGATCCGGCGCGTCTCGCCGACGGCCTCGCCGCGTTGATGGATGCACTGAAACTCGACAAGGCCAGCGTGCTCGGCTCGTCGTTCGGAGGCTACTGGGCGCAGTTCTTCGCGCTGCGCCATCCGGCGCGTGTCGAGACGCTGTTCCTCGGCAACATCTTCGTCACGCCGGACGAACTGTTCGCCAATCCGATGTTTGCACCGGACCGCGTGCGCAGCCTTTCCGCACCCGATCTGCAGGCCATGTGGCGCGATCGCGTCGCGCAGGCGCCGGACAGCGAGTTGAAACAGATCCAGGCGGATATGCTCGCCGGCCGCCAGAGTGCCGCGAACCTGCAGGCACGTTTCATCGGTGTGATCGAAGCGACGCTGTGCCCGCCGCTGCCGGTGCCGCAGGAGCGCATCGTCATCATCGACTGCGCCGACGACCCGATCATTCCGCCGGCCTCGCGCCAGGCGGTGCGCGACCGCTACCCGCAGGCCGAAGTGGCGACGCTGCCGACCGGCGGGCACTACCCGCACATTCTCAATCCGGAAGCCTACGACGCGGTCATCGTCCGAAGACTGGGCACCTGACCGACGGCCTGACGTTCTGCTGCTGCCAACAACCCTGCCGGTGTGGGACCGGCTCCAGAGGAGGAAACGACAATGAACGGAATGGTTCGAACCTTATTCCGGCCGACGCGGCGGGCGTTGCTCGCCGCCGCTGCCGCCGTCACGCTGTTGGCCGGTACGCAATTGGCGAGCATATCTGCGCACGCCGCCGATCCGATCAAGATCGGCTTCAGCATGGCGCTGTCCGGCGGACTTGCCGCCAACGGCAAGGCCGCGCTGCTCGCGATGCAGATGTGGGCGGAGAAGGTCAACGCCGCCGGCGGCCTGCTCGGACGGCAGGTGCAGCTCGTGCATTATGACGACCAGAGCAATCCCAACACGGTCCCCGGCATCTACACCAAGCTGATCGACGTCGACAAAGTCGACCTGCTTGTCTCGCCATACGGGACGAACCTGATGGCCCCGGCAATGCCGGTGGTGATGCAGAAGCAGTTCACTTTCATGGGCCTGTTCGGCGTCGGCGTGAACGACCAGTTCAACTACGACCGCTACTTCCAGATCATGCCGATGGGGCCGAAGTCGGCCGAGACCATCCCGGATGCTTTCTTCGCTGTCGCAAAAACGCTCAATCCGGCGCCGAAGAGCGTCGCGATCGTCGGCGCCGATGCCGAGTTCGGCAAGGTCAACGCCGATTCCGCGCGCAAGATCGCCAAGGAGATGGGGCTCAAGATCGTCTACGACCGCTCCTATCCGCCGAGCACCGTCGACTTCGCGCCGATCGTGCGCGCGGTGCAGGCTTCGCAGCCCGATCTCGTTTTTCTTGCCTCCTATCCCACCGACACGGTGGGCATCACCCGCAGCATCCACGAAATCGGCCTGAAGACGCGGCTGATCGGCGGCGGGCCGGTGGGCCTGCAGTTCGCGGCAATCAAGACCCAGCTTGGGCCGCTGATCAACAACATGCTCGGCTATGAGCTTTATGTGCCGGCGCCGACCGTCAAATTCCCCGGCATCGAGGAATTCGTGGCGGCCTATCAGGCCAAGGCCGTGGGCCAGGGCGTGGATCCGCTCGGCCTCTACGTACCGCCGTTCATCTATGCTGCAATGGAAGTGATGGGCCAGGCCGTGACCAAGACCGGCTCGCTCGACCAGAAGGCGCTGGCCAAAACGCTACACGAGAACAGCTTCTCCACGGTGGTCGGCGACGTGAAATTCGCGCCCAACGGCGAGTGGGAAAAGCCCCGCGTGCTGATGGTGCAGTACCGCAACATCGTCGGCAACGGTCTCGATCAGTTCCGCAAGGCAGACCCCTATGTGATCCTGTATCCGCCGCAGTTCAAAACCGGCGACGTCAAGGAGCCGTTCCAGTCGAAATAAGGCTCCTGTCCGAAACTGTTGGACTGTTGTCCGAAACTGTACTGTGAACAACCACAGCGGAGGCGAGACATTGTCGCGCCTCCGCTTTTAAGACTAGCCAAGCTGTCGGCGTTCCTGCAAAGTACGTCGCAACGCCGGGCTTCCATGGCGGTCCCATTATGGCCGCCTCTGGACGACACCGGCCTTCTGAACAAGAACGAACTGATAAAAACGCAAGAGGGGGAAACAGCCGGTCCGGAGAGTTTGCGCTCGGCAACGAACTTGCCTTGCAATGCAAATGACCCGCCGGTTGCAGTCGCATGGGCGTGACGACCGATCTACTCATCAACGCGATTATTGCCGGAATTCTGCTTGGCGGGTTTTATGCCGCGGTGACGATCGGCATTTCGATCTCGTTCGGCATTCTCGACATCGTCAACATCGCGCATCCGGCGTTTGTCATCCTCGGCTCCTACATCGCCTATCTGATCAATGTGAGCCTCGGCATCGATCCGATCCTGGCGAGCGTGGTGGCGTTGCCGGCGTTCTTCGCGCTCGGCATGGCGGTGTATCAACTTTACTATTCGTCATTCGAGAAGTTCGGGCAGGAAGCGCTGCGCGGCCTCGCCTTCTTCTTCGGTCTGCTGTTCATCACCGAGGTGATCCTGATCCTCGTGTTCGGCGTCGACTATCGTTATGTCCATACGCCCTATATCGACACCACGCTGCATTTCGGTTTCGTCGACATCCCGCTGCGCATGCTGGTGCCTTGCGTCGTCGCGCTGATCCTGGTCGTCGGCCTGATCGTCTATCTCGGCCGCACTTTCACCGGCCGCGCGATCATGGCCGTGGCGCAGGACCAGTCCGCGCTGAAATTCGTCGCCGCCGATCCGATCAAGATCAAGCGCATTGCCTTCGGCATCTCGATCGCCACCGCGTCGATTGCCGGCGCTCTGCTGATCGTCATTCAGCCAGTCGAGCCTTCCGTCGGCCGCGAATATATCGGTCGCGTGTTCGCGATCTGCGTGCTCGGCGGCATGCAGAGCCTGCCCGGCACGCTGATCGGCGCGATGCTGCTTGGCGTGATGGAAAGCCTCACCGCAACTTTCTACGGTCCCTCCTGGGCGCCGGCAGTAGCGTTCGGTTTCCTGCTGCTGACACTCGCGTTCCGGCCGCAAGGCCTGTTCGGGCGATAAGGTGAGGCAGTCGTGAAATCACCGGTCTTTTTTCTCATCTGGATCGTCGTCGCGGCGGTCGTCTTCGCCTTCGGCCTGTATCTGAAGAACGACTACTTCTTCTTCGCCGGCTACACGGTGCTGCAATATGTCGTGCTCGCCACTGGCTGGAATATCCTCGGCGGCTACACCGGCTATGTGAACTTCGGCTCGGCCGCGTTCTTCGCCATGGGCGCCTATTCGTCGGTGGTGATGCACAAGATCGCGCCGCTGCCGGTGCCGCTGCTGATCGTCGTCGGCGGCATCGTCTCCGGCCTCGTCGGCCTCGGCATGGGCTATCTGACGTTGCGACTGCGCGGCGCGTTCTTCGCCATCGCCACCCTCGCGCTGGCGGTCGTGCTGCAGACGCTGATCGTCAACTGGGACTTCGTCGGCGGCTCGCGCGGCGCCTACATCATCCGGCCGAACACGCTCGATATCGCCGGGCTGCAGATCCCCTATATCGAATATCTGTTTGCGCTGATGCTGATCCTCGCCGTCTGCGCGCTCACCGTGGCGCGGGTGGTCGAGCGCTCGCGGCTCGGCTTCGGCTTCGCCACCATTCGCGACGATGAAGTCGCCGCGGAAGCCTGCGGCGTGCCGACCCTGCGGCTCAAGCTGATGGCGACGACGCTGTCGGGCGCGCTGATGGGCATGGCCGGCGCGCCGTTCCCCTACTACATCGGCTATCTGCAGCCGTCCTCGGCGTTCGGTCTCGAATATGCGGTGAACTCCATTGCCATGCCGATGATCGGCGGCACCACGAGCTGGGTCGGTCCGCTGATCGGCGCCGTCGTGCTCGGCACGCTGCAGCAGGTCGCCACCGTGACGATCTCGTCGGCGGTGAACCTGCTGATCGTCGGCCTGCTGCTGACCGGCTTCGTCATCATCGCGCCGAACGGCATCCTCGGCCTCATTCACAAATTCCGCGGCCAGTCCGATGCCGACAAGGTCGGCCGTCGCATCATCCGGGAGACGCCATAATGACGGCTGTATCCCCCACCGGCGGCGCGCTGCTCGAGGTCGAGGGCGTCGGCAAGCGTTTCGGCGGCTTCATCGCGCTCGACGGCGTCAACCTCTCGGTCGCGCAGGGCGAGCGCGTCGGCCTGATCGGGCCGAATGGCTCCGGCAAGTCGACCCTGGTCAACTGCATCTGCGGTACGTTGCACAACGAAACCGGCACGGTACGCTTCGACGGCCACAGCCTGAACAAGCTGGAGTCGCACGAGCGCACCTATCGCGGCATCGCCCGCTCGTTCCAGCTGCCGCGACCGTTTGTGACCATGAGCGTCGCCGACAATCTGCGCGTGCCGCTGCTTTATGCCGTGCATACGCGGCGCGGCCGCCACCTGACCATCGAGGAAGCCGACGCACGTTGCATGGAGCTCGCACAATCGGTCGGGCTCGGCGCCAAGATCAACAAGTCGCCGAAGGACCTGACCCAGATCGAGATGCGCAAGCTCGAACTGGCGCGCGCCATGGCGGCCGATCCGAAGCTGCTGATCGCCGACGAGTCGATGGCCGGCCTCTCCGACAGCGAAGTCGGCGAAATCGTCGATATGCTGATCAAGCTCAACGAAAGCGGCATCACCATCATCATGATCGAGCACATCATGCGCGCGGTGATGACCTTCTCGCAGCGTCTGGTCGTACTCGTCTCCGGCAAGAAGATCGCCGACGGCAAGCCGGACGATGTCATCCGTAACCCCGAGGTTGAGAGGGCTTACCTTGGGCAATAGCATCACCCTTTCTGGCATCCACGCCGGCTACGGCTCCGTCCACGTCCTGCACGACGTGTCGATGACCGTGCCGTCGGGAGAAACCGCGGTACTGCTCGGCACCAACGGCAACGGCAAGACCACGCTGATACGCTGTATCCTCGGCATGATCCGGCCGACCGCCGGCACGCTAACTGCCGAGATCGACGGACAGACGCATAATCTGATCGGCATGACCACCGAGGAGATCGTCAATCTCGGCATCGGCATCGTGCCGGAGGGCCGTCGCCTGTTCCCGCGCCTCTCGGTCGAGGAGAACCTGCTGCTCGGCGCGTTCCGCTCCAAGGCGCGGCAGGAGCTCAAGCGCAATCTCGAATTCTGCTACGAGTGTTTCCCGCGGCTCGCGGAGCGCAAGTCGCAGCTCGCCGGCTCGATGTCGGGCGGCGAACAGCAGATGGTGGCGCTCGGCCGCGCGCTGATGACTGCGCCGAAGATCCTGCTGGTGGACGAGCCTTCGGTCGGCCTCGCGCCGATCCTCGTGAGCCGCACCATCGACAAGATCAAGGAATTGAAGGACAGCTATCAGCTCACGGTGCTGATGGCCGAGCAGAACTTCAATCAGGCGATCCGCATCGCCGACCGCGGCTATGTGATCGTCCACGGCAAGATCGCCTATTCCGGCGAAAGCGCCGCCGACCTCAACAACAACGATCTCATCAAGAAGTTCTATCTGGGGCTGTGAGAGCGGCAAGCGCCGAACCCTGT
Source organism: Pseudolabrys sp. (assembly GCA_051958775.1). Classification (GTDB taxonomy): domain Bacteria; phylum Pseudomonadota; class Alphaproteobacteria; order Rhizobiales; family Xanthobacteraceae; genus Pseudolabrys. The sequence goes on along the minus strand of JBQCFU010000611.1, from coordinate 3,136 downwards.
TCCGCCTCATCCTGAGGAGCGCCGCAGGCGCGTCTCGAAGGACGAGGCGGCCAGAATGCTTCTCGCCTCATGGTTCGAGACGCGATGCTCCGCATCGCTCCTCACCATGAGGCAACGACGGACTCCGGTCGTAGCGCAGCCTACGCCGGCTCTTTCTTCCGCAGGCCGTCGAACTGCTTGCCGGCCATGTATTGCCGTTCCGGCGCGATATCGGGGCGCGGCCGGCCTTCCTGATCGCCGTCAAAGGTCAGTTCGAGCAGCAGGCCGCTCGGATCGTTGACGAAGATCTGCCAGAGATTGGTGCCCGGCACGATCTGCTCTCGCCACGCACGACCGGTGCGCTCGATCCGCGCGCGGCAATCGTCCCAGCCTTTCACCATCAGGCTCAGATGAGCGACGGCGCCGGTGCCGTGCGGGAATTTGCCGTCCACCATGGCCGGCGAACCGGCATAGACATGAATGATCGCCGGACCGTCCTTGACCGCGAGCCAGGCGCCGGGAAAGCCGAAGTCGGGGCGCGGCGCCAGCGTCAGGCCCAGCACCTGCGTATAGAACGCAACGGTCGCGTCGAGATCGGCGGTCTTGATCGCCAGATGAAACAGACCCGTGACTTGCATGGCATCTCTCCTCCGCTTGGAAAGCACCGTGCGGGAAACGCCCCGCACGGTGTCGTTGTCGGTTAAACGCGTCAGCGCGCGCTGCCGTTCATCTCGCCTTTTCGTAGGGATAGACGAGATTGCCGGACGCGAATTCGGACGGCGTGATCACCACCTGCGTGTCGGTGGTCTTGAACTGATCGACGCCGTTGCCCTTGATGCCGTGGAACTGAACCTGCAGCACGCGCGAGGTGGCCCATTCGCCGGTCTTGTCGAACTTCACATCGCCCATGACCGTCTTGAACGTGGAGGCGTGGATGTTCTCCGCGAGCTTCTTGTCGTCGAGGCTCTTGGTGTTCTCGATCGCCTGGGCCAGCACCTGAAGCTGCGCATAGCCGAGCGTGCCCATGTAATAGCCGAACGGATCGACGCCCTCGGCCTTGGCGCGGTCCTGGTACTTCTTCAGCATGTCCGCGACGCCGGGGAAGTTCAGCTTCGGTGCCGGCAGATAGGTGTCGTAGTTCACCCACCCGTTCAGCAGCGGCCCGAGCTGCGCCTTCATCGAGGTATTCTGCGGCCCGACCATGGCGCCGCCGATCATCTTCGGCTTGAAGCCGATCTCGTTCACCGCGCGCACGATGCCGACCGAATCCGGCGGATACGAGCAGACGATGACGAGGTCCGGATTGGTCGCCGCGATCGCACGCACGATCGGCGAGAAGTCGGTCGTCGATGGCGGATAGGTCTTGTCGTAGACGACCTTGAGGCCGGCCTTCTTCACGTTCTCACGTGCGCCGTCCGACGCGTTGCGCGAGAACTCCTGGTCGGCCGCGACGATCGCCACCGTGGTCGGCTTCGGGTTCTGCTTCATCGCCGCATCGACGAAGCCTTCGGTGAACGCCGGCTTCGGATTCGGGCCGGACGGGATCATCGCGAAGTATTTGTCGTATTTGAATTCGGTGTTGACGCCCAAACCGAGCAAACCGATGAACAGCTTGTTCCGCTGCATGATGATCGGCATCGCCGGCGCGAGCATCGCGGTGGCATAGCCGCCGATCACCAGATCGACTTTGTCGACGTCGAGCAGTTTCGTGTAGATGCCCGGCACCGTCGATGGATTGCTCTGGTCGTCATAGTAGATCAGCTTCACCGGCCGGCCGAGCAGGCCGCCCTTGGCGTTGACATCTTCTTCCCAAATCTTCTGCGCCAGCAGCGCCGACTTGCCGTTCGGTCCGAGACCGCCGGTCATCGCCATGCTGTAGCCGATCTTGATCGGTTCCTTGCTTTGTGCCGCCGCGCTATCGACGGACAAAGAAAAAGCCGCGACAGCACATGCCGCCACGGCTACGCTCGACAGAAAACTCCGCTTGGTCTTCACCATTCGACGTCCTCCCGGGATGTGGTTTGTTTTCCCACTATCCTAGGCGACTTTCGCACGGGCCTGCTAGGGCGTTTTGCAGCGCGTGCGCTGCACACAAGACAGATATTGAACGCGCGTTATTTGGTGAATTCGCCCGCTTCGAGCATCACCGTCTCCACCTCGCCTGCCCCGCTACGACGGTGGGCAGCAGCGGCCACATAGTCCGGCGAGCGCAAGCAGGCGACGCCCTGCTCGAAGGTGGGAAACTCGATGATCACAAAGCGCTGGAATTTCTCCGGCCCTTCCATGATCTCGTAGCGGCCGCCACGCGCCAGCACCTTGCCGCCGAATTTGGCGATGATGCCCGGCACCTGATCGGTGTAGCGCTTGTAGGCGACAGGCTCGTTGATCTTCGAACGGGCGATCCAGTAGGCCGGCATGCGGTACACTCCTCCACTTCAGACAAGGCGGGCATGGCCGTTCCAGGAACGGCGTTGTTCGCACGCCTCTTGTCCCGGCCATTCACATCTTTAGTTTGCTAATAATAGCAAAGACGTGAATGCCCGACACAAGGCTGGGCATAACGGAGTGATGGGCCATGCCGCGCCGGATCGTCGACATCTCGGTTCCTCTGGAAAACACCGTGCATGCCGACCCGCCGGGCTACGGCCCGCAGATCGGGTATCGCGATCACCAGCAGACGGCGCCGGAGGTGGCATCGTTCTTCCCCGGTCTCATCGTCGACGATCTGCCCGACCGCGAAGGCTGGGCGATTGAATGGATCAAGCTATCGACCCATTGCACGACGCATCTCGATGCGCCGTATCACTTCGCTTCGACCATGGACGGCGGCAAGCGCGCCATCACCATCGACGAAGTGCCGCTCGACTGGTGCTTCCAGCCAGGTGTGAAGCTCGACTTCCGGCACTTCGCCGACGGCTATGTGGCGACGGCAAAGGATGTGGAGGCGGAACTCAAACGCATCGGCCATACACTGAAGCCGCTGGAGATCGTGCTGGTGAACACGCGCGCCGGCGCGCGCTACGGTCAGCCGGATTACGTCGCAAGCGGTTGCGGCATGGGCCGCGAGGCGACGCTTTACCTTACCGAGCGCGGCGTCCGCGTCACCGGCACCGACGGCTGGAGCTGGGATGCGCCGTTCGTTCACACCAAGGAACGC
>JBQCFU010000610.1:0-6479 GCA_051958775.1 Pseudolabrys sp. | reverse complement strand
GAACGTGCTGCGCAATTGCGGCCTCGATCCCGACGAGTACCAGGGCTTCGCCTGGGGCATGGGGATCGATCGCATCGCCATGCTGAAATACGGCATGCCTGACCTGCGTCCGTTCTTCGAAGCGGACGTGCGCTGGCTATCCCACTACGGCTTCCGGCCGCTCGACTTCCCGACACTCGCCGGAGGGCTCAGCGCATGAAATTCACTCTCTCCTGGCTGAAGGATCACCTCGCCACCGACGCTACGCTCGAGGAGATCGTCGACAAGCTGACGATGATCGGGCTCGAGGTCGAGCACATCGACAATCCGGCCGAGAAATACGCGCCGTTCAAGGTGGTCGAGGTGCTGACCGCCGTACAGCATCCGAACGCGGACCGTCTGCGCGTCTGCACCGTGAACAACGGCACGGGCGCGCCGCTGCAGATCGTCTGCGGCGCACCGAACGCACGCGCCGGCATCAAGGCCGTGCTCGGCCTGCCGGGCACTTACAGTCCATCGAAGGACATCACGCTCGCGGTCGGCAAGATCCGCGGTGTGGAAAGCCAGGGCATGATGATCTCCGGCGCGGAGATCGGCTTCAACGACGACCACAGCGGCATCATCGAGATGCCGGCCGATGCGCCGGTCGGCGCGCCGTTTGCCGAAGTGCTCGGCCTCAACGATCCGGTGATCGAGATCAATCTCACGCCGAACCGTCCCGACTGCACCGGCGTTTCCGGCATCGCCCGCGACCTGGGCGCGACGCTGATCGGCACATTCCGCGACCGTTCAGTAAAGCAGATCAAGGGGGAATTCCCCTGCCCGGTATCGGTGACGATCGAAGCCGAGGCACTGTGTCCGGCGTTCGGCCTGCGCCTCGTGCGCGGCGTCAAGAACGGCCCGTCACCGGACTGGCTGCAGAAGCGTCTCAGCGCCATCGGGCTGCGGCCGATCAATGCGCTGGTCGACATCACCAACTACATCACCTTCGACCGCGGCCGGCCGCTGCATGTGTTCGATGCGAAGAAGGTGAAGGGTAACCTCGTCATCCGCCGCGCGCAGAACGGCGAACAGTTGCTGGCGCTCGACGGCAAGACCTACACGCTCGACAACGCCATGTGCGTGATCGCCGACGACAACGGCCCGGAATCCCTCGCCGGCATCATGGGCGGCGAACATTCCGGCTGCGACGAGACGACCACCGACGTGCTGATCGAATCCGCGCTGTGGGACGAGATCAACATCGCCCAGACCGGCCGCAAGCTCGGCATCAACACCGATGCGCGCTACCGTTTCGAGCGCGGCGTCGATCCGGCGTTCACGCTGCCGGGCCTCGACCTTGCGACCCAGATGGTGATGGAGCTCTGCGGCGGGACTCCTTCGGAGATCATCGTCGCCGGTGCGATCAAGATACCGGAGCGGGTGATCGATTTTCCGGTGAACGAAGTGAAGCGGCTCGCGGGGCTCGAAGTTCCGGTGGCCGACATCAAGCGCACGCTGGAAAAGCTCGGCTTCTTCACCGCCGGTCCGAACGAGCGGCTGAAAGTCGCGGTGCCGTCATGGCGTCCGGACGTGCACGGCAAGGCGGACCTCGTCGAGGAAGTGGTGCGTATCGCCGGCGTCGATCTGGTGCCGCTGACGCCGTTCCCGCGCCATGCCGATGCGTTCAAGCCGGTACTGACGTCGCTGCAATTGCGCACGCGCAAGGCAAAGCGCGCGCTCGCCGCACGCGGCCTCGTCGAAGCCGTCACATGGTCGTTCGTGTCGAAGACGCAGGCGAGCCTGTTCGGCGGTGGACAGGCTGAGCTGGCGCTCGCCAATCCGATCGCCGCTGAACTCTCCGACATGCGGCCAAGCTTGCTTGCCGGGCTTGTCAGCGCCGCGCAGAGGAATGCCGACCGCGGCCTTAGCGACGCCGCTCTGTTCGAGGTCGGACAAGTGTTCCGCGGTGATCAGCCAGATCAACAGCTCACTGCCGCAAGCGGCGTGCGCCGCGCGCTGGCGCGGCCCGCGGGCGCCGGCCGGTTCTGGTCGTCGCCCGCGGCACCGGTCGATGCGTTCGACGCCAAGGCCGATGCCTTCGCAGTGCTCGCTGCTGCCGGCGCGCCGATGCAGGCGCTGCAGGTGGTACCGGGCGGACCCGACTGGTTCCACCCCGGCCGCTCCGGCACGATCCAGATCGGACCGCAGAACATCCTCGGCTATTTCGGCGAATTGCATCCGCGTGCGCTCGCGGCGCTCGACGCCGAAGGCCCGCTGGTCGCGTTCGAGGTGATCCTCGAGCGCATTCCCGAGCCGAAAGCGAAGCCGACCCGCGCCAAGCCGGCGCTGGAATTATCGCCGTTCCAGCCGGTGTCGCGCGATTTCGCGTTCATCGTCGCGCGTAGCATCAAGGCCGGCGACATCGTCCGCACCGTACAGGCCGTGGACAAGAAGCTGATCACGGCGGTCACGGTGTTCGACGTGTATGAAGGCAAGGGCATCGATCCCGACAAGAAGTCGGTGGCGATCGCGGTGACGATCCAACCGCGCGACAAGACCATGACCGATCAGGAGATCGAGGCCCTCGCGAGCAAGATCGTCGCTGATGTCGGCAAGAAGAACGGCGGCACGCTGCGCGGCTGATCGCCGCTAGGCCAGCAGTAAATCGGCATAAGCGATACCATCGCGCGTGATGGTGTCGCCGCGCTGCAATGAAATGCGCTGCGCGAACATCGGACCGGCGCTGACGCAGGTGTGAAACTCGCCGTTCTCGCCGCAGGGATCGACATCCGGCGGCAATGCCGCAAGGGTCGCCACATCGAACGCGCGACCCGCGAATGCAGCGGGCAGCACCTTGCAGTCCACCGCAGCAATGGTGGCCTCCATCCCCGCAACGATCATCTCGCGCGCCAATGCAGCCGTGTCCCGCCCCCAGAGCGGAAACACCGGCACGATGCCGGTGCCGGCAAGCTTCTGCTCGCGATAGGCGCGGATGTCCGAAAGAAACAGATCGCCGAAGATGATATGCGTCACACCGTCGGCGCTTGCGGATGCCATGGCCGAAGCCATGGCCTGCTCATAGATCTCGTTCGGGCAGGGATAAGGGATCGGCACGATCCGCAGCGGCAGACCAGCCGCGGCGCTTTGTGCGCGCAGCACCTCCTCGCGCACGCCGTGAATGCTGACACGCCTGAACGTATCGGTAATGGTCGTCAGCGCGCCGACGATCTCGCAGTCGAGCGAGTGACGCGCCACATGCAGAGCGAAAGCACTATCCTTGCCGCTGGACCAGGCGATCAGCGCCTTTGCGCGGCTCATTGATCGCGATTGCGGCGTCGGGTCCGTTCCCGGCCGCGCGCCGGCTGCTTCTCCGGCTTCTCGTCCTTGATCGCACCGATCTTGCGCAGAGCGGCTTCCGCCGCGCGCGTGCCGCTTTCCCACGCGCCCGTCAGCGTCCCGCCCAACGTGTCGTGCACCGCATCGCCGGCGAACCAGACGCGCTCGCGCACCGGAACGGAAAGCTGCCTGCGCGCACCATCACCACCGGGCGCGGCGGAGGCGATCGCACCCATGATCCACGGCTCGTTGTTCCAGCGCGTCGCGGTCTGCCGCTTCACCGCCGATTTCACGTCGCTGCCGTAAAGATCAGCGAGCCACGACACGGCGAAGTCGGTCATCACCGTTTCGCCCTGAGCCGAGAGTTCCGCGCCGAACTTGCCGCCGATATCGACCGCACAGACCGTGCTGCCGTTGACATGCGCCAGCAGCGCGCCGGTACGGGAGCCGGACGCTTTCTCGAACACCAGATCATTCGCCGCGAGACCGAACGGATTGCCGCTCATCTCGAGCCCAATACGGTCACGGCTGCCGAGCTTCAGCCGGGTGAAGGCATCGACATAGGGCTTCGGCAATTCCGGCGTGAACTTGATCTTGCCGGCAGCAAGCACGCTTGCCGACGCGGTGACGATCACCGTGCGCGCGCGCAGCTTGCCGCGTTCGGTTTCCACTTCCAGCGTCTTCAGCCATTCGATCTTGGTCGCCGGCGTCGAGAGCTGCGCCGGAACGCCCTCACCCAGCTTGGCGATCAACGCGCCGAGCCCGCGCCGCACATAAGTGGGGCTATCGCGCTCCGTCATCCGCGACAGATCGATGGCCGAAAGATCGGCGAGATCGCGGCCGGTGCTGTAAGCGCCGAGCACGAAATCCACTGTCGGCTTCCAGTCGTCGAGCAGATCTTTCGGCAGCACGCGTGCCGCCGGAACATCCCCTTTGCCACGCACCGCATCGGCGATGGCGCGCCGCGACCGGAACACGGAGGCGAGAAAATCCTCGATCTCACCTTCACGGCCAAAGCGACGGCCGACACGAAGCTTTTGCAGGCGCGGCCCTGTCGCGGTCTCGAAACCGGCGCGCGCCGCGAGCGGCAGCAACGGATTGGTGTCCGCGGCATAGAGCGCATGCGCGCCACGATCGAACGCCGCGCCGAGGCTGCGCGTCTCGGTGAAGGCGCGTCCGCCGATCCGGTTCGACGCCTCGATCAGCGCGAAACGCCGCCCGGCTGCGGCAACACGGCGCGCCGCGGCAATGCCTGCGGCGCCGGCGCCGATGATCACCACATCGACTTCGCCTGAGGCGGGCACAGCCCCAAGCGCCGGATCGAAAGCGGGCACGGCTGCAAATGCAGCCGACCCGGCAAGAAAGAAACGACGGCTAATTGTCGTCATAGTATCCAAATGGTTTCCGGAGATGGCCTACTCTGCCCGAACCCTCGATTCACCGCAAATCAGATGGTTCACGCGCGGTCAACGCCACGTCGCTCGGATCGTGAATGAACCAAATGGCAATGAGTCCCTGGGTAATCTGACTGCAATGACACGCGCATGAAAGCGCGAAAGATACACGCCTTTGCGCCGGGGACGCGGGGCTCATGAGTTTCGTACTCGATCACGTCGGCGGCTGGATGGCCCGGTATCTCGACCGGGGCGAAGAGAACTATACGCCGTTCACGCCGAGCGACCCGGATGCGCTGCGCGCGGTGCTGCGGCCCGGCGATGTGCTGCTGGTCGAAGGCACCAACAAGATTTCCGGCATCATCAAATATCTGACGCAGTCGACCTGGTCGCATGCGGCACTCTATACCGGCAATGTCGGTGACCGCACCACCGCCGACGGCGAGCCGCTCGTGTTGGTCGAAGCCAATATCGGCCAGGGCGTGGTCGCTGCGCCGCTATCGAAATATTTCAAGTGTCATACGCGCATCTGCCGGCCGACCGGCCTCACCGCTGAGGACCGCGTGCGCGTCTGCACATTCGCGGCCGAGCGCATCGGCTTCGACTACGACGTGAAAAACATCATCGACCTGATGCGCTATCTGATCCCGATGCCGGTCCCGCGCCGCTTCCGCCGCCGCATGCTGGCGCTCGGCTCCGGTCATCCGACACGGATCATCTGCTCGGCGCTGATCGCGCAGTCGTTCGAATCCGTGCGCTATCCGATCCTGCCGACGGTGACGCGCGACGCCGAGATGCAGCGCGAGCTGATGGAGATCCGCCATTCGTCGCTTTACGCGCCACGCGATTTCGACATCTCGCCCTATTTCGAGGTGGTGAAGCCGACGCTCGCCGGCGGCTTCGACTACAAGACGATGCAATGGAGCGACCGGCCGACTGCTGCGCCGCAGACGATATCCCTTCCCGCACCGGCTCCGGCGACCGTGGCCGCTTGATTTGACGCCGTCCTGTTCCTACCTGTGCCTGCCGGCAGAGGGGACCACGATGTTCGACGCACTGGTGAAGGCCATTGCCCAGATGGGAACGCCGCCGTTTCGGCGGATCCTGCTGAAAGCGGTCGGCCTCGCGCTGTTGCTGATCGCGCTGATCGGCATTGCCCTGCAGCGGGTATTCTCCTGGTTCGCCACCGCCGGAGCCGACTGGGCCGAGGTGACCACGGGCGTTGCGCCGCATGCTGCCTGGGACGTTTTGGTGTGGATCCTCTCGATCGCCGCGAGCCTCGGCATCCTGCTCGGCGGGATTTTCCTGATGCCGGCTGTGACTGCCTTTGTCGGCAGCTTTTTCGTCGACGAGATCGCCGAACACGTTGAGCGTGAGCACTATCCCGCCGAGCCGATCGGCCGGCCGCTCCCGCTCGGTCGCGCCACCATCGAAGGCACCAGAACCGCCCTGCTGGCGCTTCTGGTTTATCTGATCGCGCTGCCGTTTCTGCTGTTTGCCGGCGTCGGCGTCCTCATCTTCTTTTTCGCGACCGCCTATCTGCTCGGCCGCGAATATTTCGAACTGGTGGCGCTGCGGTTCATGTCGCCGGCCGACGCCAAGGCGCTGCGCCGCCTGCACCGCGGCACGGTGTTCACCGCCGGCATCGCCATGGCGGCGTTCGTGTCGATCCCGATCGTCAATCTGGCGACGCCGTTGTTCGCCACCGCGCTGGCGGTGCATGTCTACAAGCGGATGGCCGGTCCGCGCATCGAGCTGATCGAACCGAAGCGGGTGTGAGAAGTGAAG